>JBFYSM010000143.1:0-3745 GCA_041301605.1 Chloroflexota bacterium
CCATATTTTCCTTTTTTTCGTTTTCTTCCTCTTGTTTCTTATTATTTTCATCCTGCACCGTTTTCATGAAACTCATCGCGCCATCATGGACGGGGAATTGAAACCCGCCAGGCAAAAGATCCGCCGGTACGCGCGCATGTGCCCGCTGGTCATTGCCGGGCTGGCGCTGGGATTCACCACATCCATCCGCTTCCTGGCATTGGCAGCAGGCGCCTTTGTTGGTATCTACCTTTTTTGGAAACATGGGCGCAAATCCATCCATTACCTGCTGACCTACATCGGTGTGGCGCTGATGGCCTCCTTCGTCACCTGGCCGTATCTCTGGCAAGCGCCGCTGTTCCGCTTCCTGGTGACGTTCAAGGTGATGGCAAACTTCCCCTGGCCGGGACGGGCTCTATTCGAAGGCGTGTATTACGAACCGGATGCTCTGCCCTGGTACTACCTGTCCAAGCTGATTGGCATCCAGTTGACCGGGCCGCTGGTGCTGCTGGCCCTCGTCGGGTTGATCCTGCTGCTCGTGCAGGTACTCCGGCAAAGGGTCCGGGGAGATCTGCTGTACTTCGTTGGGGTCTGGTTCCTGGCGCCGGTCGCGGCGGCTGCCATCGCCCGCCCGGACCTGTACGATAACTTCCGCCAGTTGCATTTCATCCTGCCGCCGCTCTTCCTTCTGGCCGGCCTGACCCTCGAGAAACTGGGGGAATGGCTTAAACATCCCATTACCAGGGCCGCCCTGCTTGTGCTGCTGCTGGCACCGGGCATCCTGGGGATGGCGCAACTCCACCCATATGAATATATCTACTACAACAGCCTGGTCGGAGGAACACCAGGTGCCTTCCGGCAGTACGAGACGGATTACTGGGGAACATCCTTCCGGGATGCAATGGGTTACATCAACCAAAATGCACCCGAGGAAAGCCGGGTGGTTGTCTGGGGTGCGCTGACATCTGCCTGGGCATATGCCCGTCCCGACCTGGAGGTTGTATCCAATGAAGAAACGGGAGCAGAGCAGGGTACTTTCTATGCTCTCGTTTCTTCCCGCTACGATGACGATCTCAAGGTCTACCCGGATGCCCCAGTTTTATATCGAGTAGAGCAGGCTGGCGTGACACTGTCTGTTGTGAAAATGATCGAAAACCCTTATCCGTAATGTTTCGAGGAGTGTGCAATGACTGGTAAAAATATCCTGAACATACTTGGTCAAGCGCCCATTCTTGCTGATGGCGCCATGGGCACCATGCTCCACAGCAAGGGGGTGAGTTTCGACCGCTGTTTCGACGAACTGAACCTGACCAACCCGGCTGTTGTGGCGGAGATCCACCGCGAATACATCGATGCCGGTGCGCAGGTCATCCTGACCAACACGTTCGGCGCCAACCGCTACAAACTTGCCAAGCACGGCATGCAGGACCAGGTGACGGAGATCAACCATGCCGCCGTGGGACTGGCCCGCCGCGTGGTGGATGCTTCCTTCAAGGATGTGCTGGTGGCCGGGGATGTGGGTCCGCTGGGGGTGCGGATCGCCCCCTACGGGCGCGTCCAGCTCCCTGAAGCCCGCCAGGCATTCGCCGAGCAGATAAAGGCTTTAAATGAAGCCGGTATCGACCTGGTGGTCATCGAAACCATGACCGATGTTTTCGAGGTGGTGGAAGCCATCCATGCTGCCAGGGAGACTGCCCCGGACCTGCCCATCGTGGCGACCATGACCTTCACCCGCGACGACCGCACCCTGCTGGGAGACAATCCATCCAAAGTGGCAAAGGCTCTGTACGAAGCCGGGGCTGGTATCATCGGCGTCAACTGCTCAGGCGGCCCGGCGCAGTTGCTGCGCATCCTGCACCAGATGCGCCAGGCAGTGCCCGAGGCCCGTTTCTGGGTCAAACCGAACGCCGGCTGGCCCGAGCATGTCGGCGGGCGCGTCATGTACACCGCCGCGCCGGAATATTTCCGCGATTACCTGCTGGAGTTCTGGCAAGCTGGCGCAAACGTGATCGGTGGCTGCTGCGGGACAACTCCCGAACACATTGCTGCCATGCGCAAGGCACTGGATGCAAACCCGCAGGTGGAAGTTAGCCCGGTTCAGGTTCCAGCAATTCTGGAAATCTCAGATGTTGCGCAGGCAGAAGCGCCATCCGAAATGGCTCACAAACTGGCAGACGGGAAATTCATCATTTCTGTCGAGATGGATCCGCCGCGCGGCCTTTCGGCTCATAAGCTGGTCGCAGCTGCCTCCCTGCTCAAGGAAGCCGGGGCGGATGTCATCAACGTGGCCGACAGCCCGATGGCGCGCATGCGCATGTCCGCCTGGGCGGTGTGCGATGTGGTGCAGAAGCAGGTCGGGATCGAGACCACGCTCCACTTCCCGACGCGGGGCCGCAACCTGCTGCGCGTCCAGGGCGACCTGCTGGCTGCACATGCCATCGGCCTGCGGAATGTCTTTGTTGTCATGGGCGACCCCACCTCCATCGGGGATTACCCGGAAGCAATGGATAATTACGACCTGGTCCCTTCCGGCCTGATCAAACTCATCAAGCAGGGCTTCAATATGGGCATGGATCACTCCGGCACATCCATCGGCCAGCCGACGAATTTCTTCGTCGGCGCGGCGCTGAACCTGTGCTCATCGGAACCGGAGAAGGAGATGAAAAACCTGCGCCGCAAGATCCAGGCTGGGGCGGACTTCTTCCTGACCCAGCCGATCTATGATCCAGCGCGAGCCAGGGCTTTCCTGGATGACTACGCCGACAGGCAGGGCGGGTTTGACAAGCCGATCCTGGTTGGGATCCTGCCGCTGGTCAGCGCCAGGCATGCGAATTTCCTGCACAACGAGGTGCCCGGCATCGTCATCCCGTATGAAACCCTCGAACGGGTCGAAGCGGCCGGTGAAGAAGCGGCCCGCGAGGGGGCCCGGATCGCCATTGAGTTGATCGAGCAGATCAAGGCCTGGGGGCAGGGCATCTACATCATGCCGCAGTTCCACCGCTATGACCTGGTGGCGGAGATGATCGAGGCGGTCCGCTAAGGAAATTACATATACTCACTCACCAAATATAAAAGCATCTCCGGTGGCTTGCCTGCTCACCGGAGATGCTTTTGGTTCCAACGGTCAATCGAAATGACCGTTACCTGATACCCGCTAGGGCATCAACTGGTATTGAAGATCGGTGAAAACGTTGTTGATGACCGGTCCGAAGATAAGCGGAATAAGAATAGCCAGGCACAAGCCGATCATCGTCAACACACCCAGGATGATCCCGGCAATCGCCATGCCCTTGCCTTTTTCCATGTTCCGTTTGGCCTGGCCCAGACCGATGAACCCGGTGATGATGCCTGCCAGGCCGAACAAGCCCATGCAAACCTGGCCTACAATGACAAAGATACCCAGACAAGTGGAAAGGAAGCCGATGACGCCAGTCACCAGGCTGACGATCGAGAGCACGTTGGTTTTCTGTGCTGGGAGGGAAGATACAGGTGTTTCCATAATGATATCCTTTCTGATCGAATAGTGTGGAGAAAGTTTCCCTATTCTAGCATATTACCGGCAGACGGCAACTCAAACAATGCGGGTTCTCTGGGAATCGCCGGAAGAGGAAGGAAATTGGGGGTATGGGGCGGGCGAAGCCCGCACCATACCCCCATATCTTTCCATCCATCACGGCGACTCCCGGAGAGCCACAATGCGTCAAAAGAATCACCTTCTGTATTTCGTTACAGGAGGAGTCTGGATTTTACGAAGCAAATTTCTAGA
>JBFYSM010000144.1:0-8531 GCA_041301605.1 Chloroflexota bacterium
GCGCAGGATATCTCCCAGGGTATCGAACAGGCCCATATCCGGTGCGGCCGGGCCTTCATCGGTGCGCACAATTTCGAGTTCCACATCCGGGCCCAGGATGGCCTGCACTTCAGCCAGCATCAGGTCTGGTTTCAGGCCGGGCAGCAGGCGGCCATCCATTTGCAGTTCCACGGCAGCCGGGATCACATTGATCTTGCTGCTGGCGCTCAGCATGGTTGGACTGACCGTGTTGCGCATCAGGGGTGCGAACAGGGCGCCATTCTTACCCAACGCCTTCAGCACCGTATCTGTAAGGGCCGGGTTGAGCAACTGGCGGATGAACACCCCTTTTATTCCCGGCAGCACCTTTGCAAGGGCTTCGAACATCTCCCGCACGGCTGGCGTGATATGGATGGGAAGATTGCGTTTATCCAAAAGGTCCAAGGCGCGAGCAAGTTTAGCCATCGCCTGGCCGCGCACCGGCATCGATCCATGCCCACCCACGCCGCGGAAGGTGGCCTTCATCCAGCAGATCTGCTTCTCGCCGATCATGATCGGGTAAACCCGTTTGCCGGCCATGTTTAGGTTGACTCCGCCGAACTCCCCCAGTGCATAACGGACACCCTCAAACAACTCAGGATGCTCCTTTACAAGGTAACCGACACCCTGATCCCCTCCGGCTTCCTCGTCGGCTACGGCGGCAAAGATCACATCGCCGGCCAGGGAAGTTTTCTCAGCTTTAGCCTTCAATACCGCAGCCAACATCATTGACACCCCGCTCTTCATATCCAGCGTGCCGCGACCCCACAGGTATCCATCCGCGATCCGGCCCTCAAAGGGCGGGTATGTCCATTGCTGGTTCTCGGTGGTGACCACATCCACGTGCCCGTAGAGAAGCAGCGGCGGAGCGCTGCCCTGGCCTTTCAGCCGGGCGATCAGGTTGGGCCGCTCACGGGTGCGTCCCACCAGTTTCGAGTGGATGCCGGCCTGCTTCAGCAGTTTCTCGATGTACAGGATGCACTCCCGCTCGTTGCCGGGTGGGTTGGTGGTATCGAAGCGGATCAACTGTTGCAGCAGGGCGATCGGGTTTTCGTAAATGGGGGTTGGGTCGGTTTTGGGCATTGGCAACTCCTTCAATTCAACACAATTCTTCGACAAGTTCCAGCATCCGTTCCACGTGTGAACCTTTCCAGTATACCTGGTTGCAGGCCGGGCAGATGTGGAATTCCTCGAAGTATAACCTGGTCAACGGCTCCAGGCGGTCGAGAACCTGCCCCTTGCTCACCGGTTCCAGGGGATGGTTGCAGCGCATGCAGCGCGAGAAAGGTTTGATCCAATCCTGCAGGGTATATCGGCGCACAACCTCCTGGATCTGCTCATCAGACTTCAGGCTGCGCAGGCAATAGCCTTGAAGGATGACTTTGTGCATCAGCAACTGGCGGTCGCGGCTCAATAGGATGCGATCTTCCTGCAAGCTGATGGCAACCAATTCATCGTCTTGATAATCCCTGCGATAAAGAGTATCCAATCCCAGCATGCGCAGGTGGGATGCCAATCGTCCCAGGTGACTGTCCAGCACGAAGTGGGGTTCATTCGTGAGTTGCTGCGGCGCAACACCCCGGATTTCAACCTGCTCGCCGTTCCGGACAAGATACCCGAACCCGATTGGTTGACCATTCGCCCGGATATTGCCGATCTCGGTGTGGGGCACGCCCAGCGATTCGACCAGGTGTTTGACAGACTGGTCATTACCGAAGGTAAGGGTCACATCCTTTCCGCGCAGGGATGGGTGCAGGAAGAACTCGAGACCATCCAGTAAGTGGAATTGTGCCTGGTTCATCTTGGATCTGTCTTTAGTTTATAGCAAATGGGAGGCCAAGTCAAACATTTCCGGAAATTTCCCCGTACCGGTGTCCGACGACTCCAGTCATCGGGTTGCTGCCTGAATCAGGAGTCTGGAGAGTTCTGACTCCGCATCAAAAACCGTTAACTACGAGTTCTCATTACCTGCTTTATTTTGGCTATCCATGATTTAATGAACGGGACCCTTATCATGAGAAGGATGATGAGCAATCCTCCGAAGATCAACGGGCGGATGATGTCCCCGCTGAGGGTGAAGATGTTGCCTTTCTTTGCCCAGGCGTAGTGTAAAACCGCCAGCAGACCAGCCGGGTAAACCAACATGTGCAGCCGTTTCCAGTTCCTGCCCAGGCGTTTTTTCCAGACATCGAATGAGGTGATTGCCAGGGCCAGCAGGGTCATGCCGGTTGTAAATCCGACCAGCGCGTAAGGTTTTTTAAAAATCAGCACCTGGAGTTGAACCCAGCTGAAGCCATAATCCACGGCAACGATCATATAGAAATGCAGTGCAGCATACATGAACGCGTACAGCCCCAGCGTGCGGCGATGCTTGAGCAGGTCGCGCCAGCTGAAGAGCGTGTTGAGCGGTGTACAGGCCAGGGATGCGAACAGGAAATAGATAGCAAACCGGCCTAACCGCTGCACGATCTCCTGGATGGGGTTGATGGTCAGTCTGCCTGTCAGGCCATCCAATAACATAACCAGCAAGGGAAGCCAGCCAGCCATGTGGACGGCCACCTGCAACCACGGAAATGGCTTCTTGATGCAAACGCACTTTTTGTCTAACATACAATCAGCTTGATCAACTTTGAAACGGCGAGACTCTTCGGTTGCAATAACCACTTCCTCAGAGTGATAAGGGTTATTCTAATAGTTGACGCTCAAATCCATCCCGCTATACAGGGAGGCTACTTCCTCGGCATAGCCGTTGAACATCAGGGTCGGGCGGCGGCTGAGTTCACCGATGCGCCGTTCACTGGCCTGTGACCAGCGCGGGTGATCCACCTCCGGGTTGACGTTGGCATAGAACCCGTATTCGTTGGGCGCAACCGTGGACCAGAGGGTAGCCGGTTCCTCATCGGTCAACTCGATGCGAATGATTGATTTGATGGATTTGAAGCCGTACTTCCATGGCACCACCAACCGAATCGGAGCGCCGTTCTGGTTGGGCAGGGATTCCCCGTACAGGCCGGTCGCCAGGATGGTCAACCGGTGCATGGCTTCGTCCAACCGCAAGCCTTCGTTGTACGGCCATGGATAACCAGGTGCTCGCAATCCAGGCATATGTTCCTCATCCTGCACGGTGACGAAGCGCACGTACTTGGCGCTGGTCATCGGCTCGACCGCCTTGAGCAATTCGTTGAGTTCGAAACCAACCCAGGGAATAACCATCGACCAGGCCTCCACGCAGCGCATCCGATATATGCGTTCCTTTTGCTCAAATTTGAGCAGTTCCTCGATGCTGAACGTTTGCGGATTGTGAACCAACCCGCCCACTTCCACAGCCCAGGGTGTGGTTTTGAAATTGGCAGACAGCCTCGCAACGGCTTCTTTGTCGAACGAGAACTCGTAATAGTTGTTGTAATTGGTGATCTGTTCAAAAGTATTGGTTGGCTCGCCAAGTTCGTCAACCAGGCCGGTTGCAGTTGGCAAGGATGGCTGGTTCGTGCCAGTTGTGGTTGGCGTTCCTATTACTTGGGGGGCGCAGGCTGCCAGCAGGGAGGCGGCGCTGACGATCCCCATCGCTTTGAGGAAGTCGCGGCGGGACAGGTAGGCGCTTTCCAACGTGATTTCGGAAGAAGGGATTTCAATATGCCGGAGTGACTTTTCCATATTTTCCTCTCGCTAAAAACGATATAATTAGTCCGAAAACTATTTTATCGAATTAATATTAATCCTGAGTGAGAAGCAAAGCATCCATTCGTTTTCGGTAATTTTGGAATTTTGTTGTTGAAATTTATCAATACAATGCTATAATGGCGCAAATCATCCAATTCTTTCAAGGAGGAACACTCATGTATAAGAAAGTTTTCGCTCTGATCGCTCTTTTTGCTTTGCTGATGTTGGCTTGCAGCCCAGGGACGCCCGATGCTACAGAAACCCAGGCCCCACCCCCGCCCAGCAATATCATTTTCCAGGACGATTTCAGCGATCCAAATTCCGGCTGGGAAGTCGGCGATTATGGAAGCGGGTCGGTTGGATATGAGAACGGCTACTACTTCGTCATTGGGACCGGAGCCGGGGTCAACATGTATGGCGCAGCCGGGAAAAGCTTCGGTGATGCGATCATCTCGGTTGATGCGACGGCTGTGCAAGGGCCCAGCAATGACAACAATGGCTATGGCATTATTTGCCGAAAAGACCCTGATCCCAGCAGCGATAATGGATATTATTTGCGCATTAGCGCAGATGGTTATTACAGCATTGCCAAAGCTGACGAGAATGGGTTTACGGACCTCGTTGAATGGACCGAGTCCAGCACTGTCAACCAGGGAACCAGGAGCAACACGATTGTCGCCTCGTGCATTGGCAGCACCCTGAAATTGGAAGTCAACGGGGAAGTTCTCGCCCAGGCAACCGATTCGACCTATTCATCTGGTGATATTGCCTTGATAGCCGTGGTTTATGAAGAGGGATCCATAACCAAAGTCCAGTTTGATAACCTGGTGGTGAGAAAGCCATAATATCCTTCAGGAAAAATGATGAGAAAACACCCGTTGCTTGTTATTGGGATTCTCGTTCTGACTGTCCTGGCGTGTAGCTTGGGTGGGATTGGCGGATCTGAAACGCAGGAGTCCCCCCCGCCTTCGGATATCCTTTTCCAGGATGATTTCAGCAGCGAGAGTACTGGCTGGGAAGTTGGTGATTATGATACCGGCGCAGTTGGCTATGGCAACGGCTACTACTTTGTCACATCTCTGGAGGCTGGCGAGATCATGTGGGGGCTGGCGGGCAAGAACTTCCAGAACGTGATCATCGATGTTGAGGCGATGCAGGTCCAAGGCCCGGGAAATGATAATAATGCCTATGGTGTGGGTTGCCGGTTCACTTCCAGCGATAGTCCGAATGGTTACCTCTTCCGTATCAGCGGTGATGGGTACTATGCTATCCACAAAGTCATGGCTGGAGAGACAACCGAATTGGTGGATTGGAAGGAATCGAGTGTAATCCGCCAGGGAGATGCGGTCAACCGCATCCGGGTCATTTGTGATGGCTCAAGCCTTGTTTTGCAGGTCAACGGTGAGCGTGTAGCGAGCACCACCGACAGCGCGTTCACCTCGGGTGATATTTCCCTGCTCGCCACCACCTATGAAGATGAGGTGACAGAAATCCATTTCGATAACCTGGTTGTGAGCAAACCGTAGTTCTCTCACAATATCAATCTTCTCGTTCCAGCCGGTCGAGCCTGACCGGCTGGATTTTTTATGGCGGGTGTGATATATAATTTGTGTTGAAATCCGATGTTTCTTTCATCTGCTTTGGTTTAGACAAGGAGAAGAACATGACTGAATCCGCATTACAGGCTCTCGAAATCCTGCGCAAGGGGGGTGAGACATTCCAGTGGTATGTTATCCCGCTGCTGGCGTTCGTATTCTACATCTACACCGTGGAAGCCGAGAAGCGCAACTGGAACCTGTTCCTGGCTGGCCTGGCTTTCTGGGGCATGGACTGGATCAACGAGATCGTCAACTCTCTCGTGCTGAAATTCACCGGTTATGCGCCCATTTGGGGAGCACCGGGGGATACGGCCTACCTGATCCTGGTTGGATTGAACATCGAGATCATGTTCATGTTCGCTGTCTCGGGCATCATTTGGAGCAAGATGCTCCTGCCCAAAAAGGAAGACAAGATCCTGGGCGTTCCCAACCGCTGGTTCATTGCCGTTGCCGGGGCAATATTCTGTGTTTTCGTGGAGTACCTGCTCAACGGCGCCGGCGCGCTGACCTGGGATTACGTTTGGTGGAACCGGGGCGCGCCCTGGCTGATCTTCCTGTTCGGCTACCTGACCTTCTTCGTGGTTGCCTTCTGGGTTTTCGATATGAAGACTTTTAATCAGAAGCTGATCACCGTCGGGACGATCTGGGGAATCGTGATCGTATCTTTGATCGTATTCATCAGCCTGGGATGGATATAAATCCTTGGTGACAACGCAGAGCGTTGTCACCAGAGATAGGGAGCGCTATTCGTACACCTTCTCCCCTTCTGTCGCGGCATTGACCGCGTCAGCTTCCACGTCGCGCCCTGAACCAGGCGCGGCCAGCAGTTCGCGGTAATACTCGTGCTGGATGACCAGGTTCATGATCTCGTTGGTGCCGGTCCAGATCATCATCAAGCGGGCATCCCGCAGCATGCGTTCGATGGGGTAAACGTTGGTATAGCCGATCCCGCCCATGATCTGCATGGCATCGTTGACCACTGCCCAGGTGGTATCCGTGGCGAACTTCTTGGATTCTGAAACCATCCGCCGCACATAACCCGAATTGCCGATGCGGTCGATTATGCGCGCCGTCTCGTGAACCAGGGCACGCGCCGCATCCAGGCGGGTGAGACTCTCGGCAACCTTGAAGTTGACCCCCTCGAAATCGCGGATCTTCTGCCCGAAGGCTTTACGCCGGTCAGCGTAGCGTGCTGCGATTTCCAGGGCGGCACGTGCGAGTCCGAGTGCACCGGCCGCACTGGTCATGCGTTCGGGGATCATCATCTGGTGGAAGATATCCACCGCGCTGTTTTCCTTCCCGAGGAGATTTTCGACCGGAACCCGGACATCCCGGAAGTAAACCCGGCCTGTCCCGCCGCCGCGCGTCCCCATCAGACCGTAAACGTGCTGAACTTCGATCTCCGGGCTGCGTTCAACCAGAAATGCGCTGATGGCTCTATGGCCAGGGGCATCGAGATCCGTTCGCGCATAGACCATGAACAAATCGGCACCTTCCGCTCCGACGATGAAGCGTTTTTGTCCATTCAGGATGTAGTGATTCTCTTCTCGCCTGGCAGTGGCGGTTGCGCCAAAGAAATCCGATCCGCCGCGCGGTTCGGTCAGGGCTTCGGCAACGGTCAGTTTACCAGCCAGGACTGGTCTCAGGTATTTCTCTTTTTGTTCATCTGTGCCGAATATGTTGATGGCTTCGCCAATGATGGATGGGAGGGAATACAGGCAGGCCAGGCTGGCACCCAGTATCCCGATCTCCTCGAGCGCCAGCACCTCGTGTTGCCAATCCAGCCCGCACCCGCCATACTGGATCGGGAAGCGCAATCCCAGCAGATTCCGGGCAGCCAGTTTTTCGATGTACGTGCGGGGGTAACGGACCTGGTCGGCATCCATTTCCAGCAGCAACTGGCGCGGCACTTCATCGCGGGCAAAGGCGCGGGCTTCCTCTTGCAGGGTTTTCTGGCTGGGGGTCATAACAAAATCGGACATATCGCCTCCTGACTAATCACCGATAACGCTGATGGGTTTTCCTTTGCCTGAGGCCATTGGTGATGTTCTACCCCGCCTCGTGGATGATATCCTTTAGCTCGCGGCGAGGTCGGATCCGTGGCTCGCCGGCTGCGTAGCCGATCGGGAGCATGGCAACCGGCACCAGATCTGCTGGGATACCGGCCGCGGCACTGACCGGCTCCTCATGGAACGCGCCCACCCAGACGGTCGAGAGTCCCAGCGCGGTGGCAGCCAGCATGGCGAACGTGCAGGCAATGGTGGCATCCTGGACGGAATAGAGCCTGATCCCGCGTTCTTTGTACCGGGTTTCTGACCGGGCCGGGTTGGCGCAGAAGATCAGAACCACCGGGGCTTCGGCCAGGAATTCCTGTTCCAGCGCGGCCTTGACGAGGGCCTGGCGCTGCTCCGGTTTTCGGATAACAAAAATCTCGTAGCCTTGCAGGTTGCCAGCCGATGGGGCCTGGTTGGCGGTTGCCAGGATCTTTTGCAGTTTCTCCTCCTCGACCGGTTGGTTGGAATAAGAACGGATCGAGTGCCGGGCTTGAACAACTTCGAAGAAATCCATCGCTTTCTCCTTTGCGGATGACGATCACAAACCTATGAGAGCGGCAGCAGCCGCTCCCCCGAACAGGATGATATGCTTGCCGCTGATCGGGTCGCCTTTGTTTTCCATCCAGCCGAGCTGCTGTTCGCCGCGGAAAAGTGCGAACTTCCCGCCTCCCAGCGACCTCACCTGTCCAAGTTCTTCGTAGCCGCGTGTGATTTTTCCGGCAGCCAGGCCATATCGTTCCAGAACAAGATGCGCTTTCATTTCGCCTTTGACAAACGCTTCGGCTACATGTTCCTGTTCTTCCTCACCCCAATCCACTTCGACGCGGCCAATGCGTTCATTGCCGCGGTACAGCCAGCCAAGCTGCTCGGATTCGATCACTGCGCCTCCAATAAGCTGATTCTGCATGTTGAAAATGGCGATTGGCATTGAACACCTCCATATTCTTTGCAGGGATAAGAAAAGGAACCGTTATGTCAATTATACAATAACGGTTCCCCTTTCTGCTCGTTTGTATTTGGTTCTCTGGGAATCGCCGGAAGAGGAAGGAAATTAGGGGTATGGGGCGGGCGAAGCCCGCCCCATACCCCCATATCTTTCCATCCATCACGGCGACTCCCGGAGAGCCACAATGCGTCAAAAGAATCACCTTCTGTATTTCGTTACAGGAGGAGTCTGGATTTTACGAAGCAAATTTCTAGA
>JBFYSM010000151.1:0-5294 GCA_041301605.1 Chloroflexota bacterium
ATAGCCCACTTGCCTGTATAATCAGAGGGGAGGATCAACTGTCCATGAAACCCTGGCTCAAATGGCTCATCCGCATCCCGCTCATCCTGCTCGGATTGGCAGCCGGCCTGGTGCTGATCGCAGCCCTCGCTTACACGATATCCAACCGCACCAACGGGACGATCGTTTCCTCGGGCGATAAGCGCTCCTACCTGCTCTACGTTCCAGAGAGTTACGATCCATCCACCCCCACGCCCCTTGTCATCAGCATCCACGGCTTTGCCCAATGGCCTGCCCACCAGATGTACACCACCCGTTGGGACGAACTGGCCGACCAGTATGGCTTCATCGTTGTCCACCCTTCCGGCACCGGACTCCCCAAGCGCTGGCGCACATCCCCACAAGCGGGCAGTGAAACTGACCCGCTTGTAGATGTGGTCTTCATCTCTGACCTGATCGACAAACTGGAAGCCGAATACAACATCGATTCGCAGCGCATCTATGCCAACGGGCTTTCGAACGGCGGCGGGATGTCCGTATTGTTATCCTGTGAGTTGTCCGAACGCATCGCTGCCATTGGCACCGTGGCCGGCGCTTACACCTTTCCATGGGATGAGTGTAACGCCACCCGCCCCGTGCCGTCCATCATCTTCCACGGCACGGCTGACCCGATCGTGCCTTACGAGGGCGGCCTGGTCGATGGCGGTCGTTTCACCTTCCCGGCCATCCCCGACTGGGTGGAAGGATTGGCCCGATATAACGGCTGCACCGCTACCCATACGGAAATCCCATCCAGCGGGAGCGCAAGCGGGATCCGATACGAAAAATGTATCCAGGATGCAGAAGTAATCTTCTACACCATCGCGGGCGGCGGCCACTCCTGGCCGGGCGGGAATCCCCTGCCGGAATTCATCGCCGGCCCCACCACCCAGGATATCGATGCCACCCAAACGATGTGGGAGTTCTTCCAACAGCATCCCCTGCCGGGAGAATGACCGCCCCCCCCCAGCCTCCCCCATCCGAAATGCACGGATGGGGGAGGGGATATAGAAAAGAGTAATAGTATGAACTGGAAACTAATCTCATGGAACGTGAACGGCATCCGCGCCGCTGAAAAGAAAGGCTTCCTGGATTGGCTGGCGGCCTCCGACGCAGACGTGGTCGCCGTGCAGGAGACCAAAGCCTACCCTGAACAACTCTCCGCCGCGCTGCTCGATCCGCCCGGCTACCAGGCTGCCTGGAGCTCGGCGGAAAGGAAAGGCTACAGCGGAACGGTCACCTATTCCCGGCACGCACCCCTGAGAGTCATCACCGGCCTGGGCGATCCCCGTTTCGACACCGAAGGCCGCACCCTCATCCACGAATTCGAAACATTCATCTTCTTCAATATCTACTTCCCCAACGGCGGGCGCGGCCCGGAATGGGTGGCGCACAAGCTGGCCTTCTACCAGCATTTCATCGAAGTGGCACAGGGTTACATGCAGGCCGGACAGTCAGTGGTTGCGACCGGCGACTTCAACACCGCCTACGCCGAGATCGACCTGGCTCGCCCCAAGGAGAATGTCTCCCACAGCGGCTTCATGCCGGAAGAACGTGAGGGCTTGGGAGAATTCTTCCAGGCCGGGTTGGTCGATACCTTCCGCCACCTGCACCCGGAGACGGTGAAATATAGCTGGTGGGATATGGTCACCCGCGCCCGCGAGCGCAACGTCGGCTGGCGGCTGGACTACTTCATGGTTTCCCCCGATCTGAAGGATCATATCGTTGCTGCCGACATCCATGACGATGTGATGGGCTCCGATCATTGTCCGGTCAGTTTAGTGCTGTCAACTTAACCTGACAAGAACCTTCTATCAGTTCGTAGCAAGAATCATAACCTCCCACCTAAATCTGGCGGGAGGTTCAACTCATCACTGAAAACTGATCACTGGTAACTGAACGCTATATCTTCGGTCCGGCAGCCACCACTTCCTTTGGCGTATCGACCTCGAATTTCTTCATGTTATCGATGAAGCGGGAAGCCAATTGCTTGTAGCGCTTCCAGTAGTCGGCTTCTTTAGCCCAGGATTTGGCCGGGTAGAGCACATCCTCGGGCACATCCGGGCAGGTCTTGGGGACCTCGAAACCGAAGACCGGATCGGTGTAGTATTCCACGCCTTCCAGCTTGCCATCCAGCACGGCATTGAGCAGGTTGCGGGTATGGCGGATGCTGATGCGCTTGCCCACCCCGTAGGGGCCGCCCACCCAGCCGGTGTTGACCAGCCAGCAGGTCACGCCGTAGCGCTCGATCTTGCGCCGCAGCAGGTCCGCGTAGAAAGCCGGCCGGTGCACCATGAACGGCCCGCCGAAGCAGGCGCTGAAGGTGATCTCAGGCTCGTCGCGCAGGCCGATCTCGGTCCCGGCGATCTTGGAAGTGTAGCCGGAGATGAAATGGTACATGGCCTGTTCGACGGTCAGGCGGGCGATGGGCGGCATCACGCCAGAGGCATCGCAAGTCAGGAAGATGATGTTCTTCGGGTGGCCAGCGCGTTTTTCCAGGATGGCATTCTCGATGTAATCCAGCGGATAGGAGGCACGCGTGTTCTCGGTCAGATCGGCGTCATCCAGATCGATGAAGCGCGTCACCGGATCGTAGACCACGTTCTCCAGGATGGTGCCGAAGCGCTGGGTGCAGGCATGGATCTGCGGTTCTGCCGTCGGAGAGAGTTCGATCACCTTGGCGTAGCAGCCATCCTCGAAATTGAAAATTCCATTGTTGCTCCAGCCATGCTCATCATCGCCGATCAATCCGCGGTTCGGATCGGCAGAAAGCGTGGTCTTGCCGGTTCCGGAGAGGCCGAAGAAAAGCGCAACATCACCGCCCTTGCCGACGTTGGCCGAGCAGTGCATGGTCATCACGCCATCGTGCAGGGGCAGCAGGTAGTTGAGCACGGTGAAAACCGACTTCTTGATCTCGCCGCCATAACCGGTGTTGCCGATGATGCACAACTTCTGGTCGAAATTCAGCACGATGAAGGTCTCGGTCGGCGTCTGGTCGATCTGGGGGAAGGATTTAAATCCAGTGGCCGTGATGACCGTGAATTCGGGGGCAAAGCGCCGGTACTCTTCCGCCGTCTGCGGCTTGATGAACATATTGCGGGCGAACAGGCTGTGCCAGGCCAGGTCGGTGACGATACGCACCGGCAGGCGGTAGTCGGGGTCCGCGCCGCCATAACAATCCTGTACGAACAGGTCGCGGCCTTGCAGGTATCCCTGCAGGCGGGCGAACAACTCGTTGAATTTCTCCGGCGCGAAGGGACGGTTGTATTGCCCCCACCAGATATTCTCCTCCGTGCTCGGTTCGCGGACCACGAACTTGTCGTTGGCCGCCCGGGCCGTGTGTTTGCCGGTATTGACCACCACCGGTCCCAGCTTGGAGATGTGCGCCTCGCTGCGGAAGATGATCTCTTCATAGAGCGCTTCGGTTGGCAGGTTCCAGTAGACCTTGCGTAAATTGGACAGGCCGAGATAATCCAGCCCGTAATCACTGCGGATGGCCGCAGCCTGGTCTTCGGTTGGGGTTTTGATATTGAGAAGGTTATTCATTCTTTAGTCTCCGAAACTTTGGAGTGCGGAAGCTCGCTTCCGCAAACGCAACGACTCACCGCCGCTGTCTGCACTCCAAAACAACTATAGCCAATCCCTCAGCAACTTCCGGTCGCCGATGTAGATTTCGCTGGGCGCGTTCGGGTCGAGCGCCCACTTCATGCGTTCGATGCCTTCCGTCAAGTCCTTGACCGAACCGGCGAAACTCAGGCGCAGGTGGCCTTCCATCCCGAACTCGCGGCCCGGCACGGTTACAACCAGGGCCTTCTTGAGCAGGAAGTTGGACAGTTCGACCGAGTTGGTGGCAATACTCTTGCGGATGTAAGCCCGGAAATCGGGCAGGGCATAGAAAGTCCCGCCCGGTTTGACGCAGTACACATCCGTGAATGAGCGGAGCTCTTGCATCAACACATCCCGGTTGTTCTGGATGCTCAGGCGCAGGCTCTCGACGATGGATTGCATACCCGTCAAGGCGCCCTCGGCCGCCGACTGCATGACCGGGGAAACACAGGTGGTCGTTTGCGATTGCACATTGGTCATGATCTCGACCATCTTGCGGTTCGCCACCACCCAGCCGATCCGGAAGCCGGTCATGCCGTACAGCTTCGCCACGCCATTGACCACGATGACCTTGGTGTTTTCGATATCCTTGTTGGTGAACTTCCAGGCCGGGGCCGGCACGCGCCCATCGAAGACCAGCTTATGGTAGAGATCATCGCAGATCATGTAGATGCCGCGGCTTTCGCACATCCCGACGATCTTCTCGATCAACTCATCCGGGTAGATCACACCGGACGGGTTGTTGGGACTGTTTACGATGATGGCCTTGGTATACGAACTGACTGCCTGTTCAATCTCATCGAAGCGCGGGACGAAGCTGCCATCTTCCGGGGTCACCACCACCGGGATGCCGTTGCACATGCGCACGATTTCCGGATAGCTGACCCAGTAGGGCGCAATGACGATCACTTCATCCTGCGGGTTGATGAGCGTGAACAGGATGTTGAACAGGGATTGCTTGGCCCCCTCGGACACGATGATGTTATAGGGCGCCGCCAACCGGTCATAGTGCTCTTCGGTGTAACGCACGATGGCTTTTTTAAGGGATGGCGTCCCATCGGTTGGGACATATTTGACTTCCCCGCTGCTCAACTTTGCCGCCGAACTCAAGATGGCCGTGATGGGTGTCTTGTTCTTGGGCTCACCGATGCCAAGATGAATGACCGGCTCGCCCTTTTCTCGCAAGAGGCGGGCTTCCTCATTCAATCGCAGGGTCGGCGACTCGGCGATGGAACATGCTACCTGGCTTAATGTCATGCTGGTTCTCCTGAATATTGTCCACTTGACCAAAAATTCTGGTCAGGGATCCTGGCCAGAGTTGGGCAAGCGTTGTTCGGTTTTTCACAGGCAGAATTATACTATAACGCCTCCAGAAACTCCTGCAAGCGCTCCAGGTCGGCGGGCGCCCCGAACGGGATGCCTGTTCCACGCTCATCGATGCGCTTCGACAGCCCCGTCAACACACTCCCGTTTCCAATCTCGATGAATCGGGTTGCCCCATTCAGGATCATCCACTCCATGGATTCCCTCCAGCGGACGCGGGAGGTCAACTGGGTTTTCAGATCCACGCGCAATTCATCTGCCTGAGTCATTGCCACAGCCGAAACATTGCCAATCACCGGTATGCTCGCATCAGCAATCGTGGTTGCGTCAACTGCCTGCCAAAAACC
>JBFYSM010000156.1:0-2928 GCA_041301605.1 Chloroflexota bacterium
TCCCCAACCTGCCGGGCGGCCAGGAAGCAATCCAGTCCGGCACCCGAGCCGAGGTCGAGGACGGTCTCGCCGGGTTTCAACGCCGCGGGTGAGATCGGGTCGCCGCTGCCAGCGCTGAAACCAATGATATCATCAGGCAGTTCCTGGAGGATGTCAACCGGGTAGAGCAGGTTCTGCTGGGGGCAGCAGGATTGATTGCTTTGGGCCAGTTCGCCGTAATGTTCCTTGACGGCATCATGGATTTGTGTAGCTGGGGTTTTCACTTCATTCTCCTTCACATAGATGAATGTCTATATATTGGGTCGAAATTATTGGGGTTGCTCAAAACTGTAGGGCGAAAATGATTTCGCTGTACGCTTTTTGGACAACCCCAGGTTTCAGGGCTTGATAACGATCTTGATCGCCTTGACTGCCTCGGCAGTTTTGGTCCCCGGCGCAAACTTCATGACCAGGTTCCCGCAGCAGGAGGCCATCCGTTCCTGGTGGAGGGTGTAGAAGGTCTGTTTTCCTTCCTCACGCACCTGTGCCAGCCCGGCCTCGCGCAGGATGGCGAGGTGGTGCGAAACGGTCGGCTGGGTGACCTGGAGCTGCTCGACGATCTGGTTGACCGAGAGCCACTCGCAGCACAGGAGGTTCATGATCTTCTGGCGGGTTTCATCCGCCAGGGCCTTGGCAAAAAGGACAGGATCTACAGTTGTCATATAGATAGCTAACGATTTGATATTATATAGATAAACGTCTATTTGTCAAGTGTTCAATCATCATTTCGACAACTCCCCACTTGACAGAATCATTGCTCTGTAATATAGTTCAGCCCGCTTAACTAAAAAGCAGACTTAACTATGCCTGAATCTATCCAAATTACCGAGCTCTTGCGCCAGTGGATCGATGTGTTTGCCGCCCGTTCCTTCCATGATTGGGCGCGCTATCTCCGCACGGCTGGCCTCTCGATGCCGCAGTTCGGCATCCTGATGCACCTCTACCACCGCGGCCAGTGCGGCATGTCCGATATCAGCGGCCGGATGGAGGTCAGCAGCGCGGCTGCCAGCCAGCTGGTGGAGCGTCTGGTGCAGAGCAGCCTGCTGGAACGCACCGAAGATCCCCAGGACCGGCGTGCCAGGCAGATCGCCCTGACCGAGGATGGCCGGAAATTCATCGAGGACAGCATCGCCGAACGTTCGCGCTGGGTGGAGAACCTGGCGGAACGCCTGACAGACGAGGAGAAGGCCCTGATTCAAAAGGCCCTGCCGGTGCTGCTGGAAGCCGTGCAAAAGATGGATGGGAAGGCAAAATAGGAGCAACGAAGCATGTTACGACTGACCAAATACTTGAAACCCTTTACCATGATGCTGCTGGTCACGATTGCCCTGCTGTTCGTGCAGGCCAACGCTGACCTGGCACTGCCGGACTACATGTCCCGGATTGTCAACAACGGCATCCAGCAGGGCGGGGTGGAGAACGCCGTACCGACAGCCATCCGCCAGAGCGAGATGGACAAACTCGTGCTGTTCCTGAGTGCTGAGGATAAAGAAATTATCCTGGGCGATTACACCCTGGTGGACAGCACTTCGCCTGATTATGACCAATATGTGAAAGAGTATCCCGCGCTCGCCAGCGAACCGGTCTACGTGCTCAACGATATCGACAAGGCTGAGGTGGATAAACTGAATCCCATCATGGGCAAGGCCCTGCTGGTTGTTTCGTTCATCGAGCAGGCCATGGCTGACCCGACCCAGGCAGCCGCCATGGGGGCAGAGATGGGCTTCGACCTGACCCAGCTCCCGCCTGGGATGGATCTGTTTTCCATCCTGAAGATGATGCCTCCCCAGCAGCTTTCAACCCTGACCACTGCCATCGATGAGAAGTTCGCAACCCTGGGCGACAGCATGGTCAACCAGATGGCGGTTGGGGTGGTCAAGGCCGAATACGATGCACTGGGGATGGATACCGCCAGGCTCCAGAACGATTACATCCTGCGTACCGGCGGCCTGATGCTGCTGGTATCCCTGCTGTCGGTCGCGTGTACGATCGCGGTTGGCTTCCTTTCCGCCAGGGTGGCGGCCGGCATGGCCCGCGACATGCGCAGGGATGTTTTCCAGAAAGTCGAAAGCTTCTCCAACACGGAGTTCGATACCTTTTCCACCGCTTCGCTCATCACCCGCTCCACCAACGATGTGACCCAGGTTCAGATGGTTGTCATCATGATGCTGCGCATGGTTATCTATGCGCCCATCATCGGAATCGGCGGCGTGATCCGGGCGCTCGACAAGAGCACCTCCATGTGGTGGATCATTGCCCTGGCTGTCATCGTGCTGCTCGGCCTGATCCTGACCGTCTTCTCGATTGCCCTGCCGAAGTTCAAGATGATCCAGAACCTGATCGACCGGCTTAACCTGGTCATGCGCGAGAACCTTTCCGGCATGATGGTCATCCGCGCCTTCCATATGCAGGAGTTTGAGGAAAAACGGTTCGACAAAGCCAACCAGGACCTGACCGGCATCAGCCTGTTCATCAACCGCATCATGGTGGTGATGATGCCGGTCATGATGCTGATCATGAACGGCTTATCCCTCCTGATCATCTGGGTTGGCGCCCACCAAGTGGCCGAGTCTCAGATGCAGGTCGGTGACATGATGGCATTCCTGCAATACGCCATGCAGATCGTGTTCGCCTTCCTGATGATGTCGATCATGTTCATCATGTTGCCGCGCGCCTCCGTTTCGGCGGGGCGCATCGCGGATGTTCTGGAAACCAAAACAACCATCAAGGATCCGGAAAGCCCGCAGCGGTTCCCCGAACCTTTCCGGGGCCAGGTGGAGTTCCGCAGCGTATCCTTCCGTTATCCCAACGCGCTGGATGATGTCCTCCATAACATCAGTTTCATCGCCAAACCCGGTGAAACGACCGCCTTCATCGGTTCCACCGGTT
>JBFYSM010000166.1:0-3265 GCA_041301605.1 Chloroflexota bacterium
AGATAGACAGCCCGCTTGTAATGGGAACGCCATTCATCCATCACTTCCATCAGGCGGTCGGCCTTGGCTTTGCCATATTTCTGGATGTAATGCTGGTACAGGGTTTGCATATCTGTTTCACTACCCTGACCCATTGCCAGGGCAGCAGTATCCCCGCTGTTGCGCTCGCTGTAATCCTGGGCATACCAGTAGGTACCGGGTTCCCTGGCCACTTCCTGTTTGTAGCGCGCCCGGCTGCCCAGGTAGAGCGTGATGCAGTCATGGGCACGCGGAATGATCAATGGGATGGAACGAGCCACCAGTTCCGCGGTGGCCTTCCCGCACAGCCCGAAAGCCAGCGCCACCGCGCCATAGCCCCGGCCTTCGGCGGAATCCACCAGCCCTTGCAGTCGCTTGCGGATCTCATCCGGTTGGTGCAGGTGGCGCGGCACCAGTTCGATATCCACCTGATGGGGAGAGATAGCCGCGCAGGCGTAGACCGGCCGCGCCAGGGATTCACAGGCAAGGCAGAGCAGGCGCATCAGGAAGGTTTTTCCTTCTCACGCAGGGCTTCCGCCGAGCGGAAATACTTGATATAGCGCATGGCGTAATCATCCCGGCCCAGCAGCAGGTCGGCGGCTTTGATGGCCCCAACCAGTTTGACCGGATCGGTGATCGAACAGGTCGCGCCGGCCTGGATGGCCAATGCCAGGAAGGCCTGGTTGACCGTCAGGCGGTCCGGCAGGCCAAAGGAAACATTGC
Organism: Chloroflexota bacterium; assembly: GCA_041301605.1. GTDB lineage: Bacteria > Chloroflexota > Anaerolineae > Anaerolineales > Villigracilaceae > VGNO01. Next base: position 742 of record JBFYSM010000166.1, read on the forward strand.
TGGCGCCCAGGTTGATGTTGACACCGAACGTGCGCCGCAGCAGTTCGATGGTCTGGAGCGTGACCAGGGCGGCCTTGCTGTCCGATCCAACGGTCAGTACCAGCGGATCGATGATGACATCCTCGGCGGGAATACCGAGCTTTGCAGCCCGTTCGAGGATCTTCTCAGCCACTGCGACTCGCTCCTCGGCCGTTTTGGGGATGCCGGTATCATCCATGGTCAGGCCAATGACCGCCGCGCCGCGTTCCTTGATCACCGGCAGGATGCTCTCCAGGCGCTTTTCTTCCCCGCTGACCGAGTTGACCAGTGGCTTGCCCGGGGCAGCCTTGAGACCCGCATCCAAAACCTCGGGGTTCCCGGAATCGATGCACAGCGGCACATCCACGACCGAGAGCACAGCCTCGATCACCCTGGGGATCATGGCAACTTCGTCCAGCCCCGGCACGCCGACGTTGACATCCAGCACATCCGCGCCCCAGGCCACCTGGCGCTGCGCCAGCTCGCGAACGTAATCCAGATTGCCTTCCTGCAGGGCGGCGGCCAGTTTCTTGTGCCCGGTGGGGTTGATCTTCTCGCCGATCATCACGAACGGGCGGTCGATGCCGATCTTGATTTCCTTGCTGTTGCTTTTGAGGATGGTTTGCATGATGGTTCCTTTCGAAGATTTTTGGAGTGTTTCAAGTGAATTGACCGTAGCTGGTTGAGTAGGGCAGAAGAACGCTGCCCTACTCAACCAGCTATACCGGGTCTCGATACGCCGGAAAAACACCGGCTACTCGACCCTCGCGTTTCGTTTCGACCGAAAATGAAACACACACATTTTACTTCCTGCGCAAGAACCGCAGCGCCGACTCGGCGATTATTGCCGCGCCGATCGGCATGGCGCTCTCATCGATGTCGAAATACGGGTTATGAGCGCTGCGTGGGCTGCCTTTTATCCCCACGCCCAGGCCAAACATGGCACCGGGTGCAAGTTCCGTGAAGCAGCCGAAATCCTCCGCACCCAGCCCTTTCTTGAAGGGATGGACATTCTTCCTGCCCAGCAGGTCCGTGCTGACCTCGGCGATCAGGTCTGCCGCCTTCGGAGAATTGATCATAGGCGGCGTGCCGATCTCGAACTTGAGTTCATACTTCCCACCCAGCGGGCGGACAACCTCGAAGGCGCGCTTGATCTCGGCATGGATCTTCTTCTGCACCTTCTTCTCGGTATAACGCAGGGTGCCGGTCATCTTCACCTGTTCCGGGATGACGTTTTCTACATGGCCGCCATTGAGGGAACCAATGCTGACCACGGCCGGGTCGAACGGGTCCAGCCGCCGCGAAACGATGGCGTTCAGTGCCAGCATCACGTGGGCGGACAGGTAAAAGGGATCAACCGTGTAGTGCGGGCTGGCGCCGTGCCCGCCCTTGCCGGTGATGGTCCCGAACCACGAGTCCACCCCGCCGGATGCAGAGCCCGAATCGATGCTGATCGCGCCTGTCTTCATAAAGGGATCCACGTGCTGGGCGATGACCAGGTCCACGCCCTCCATCGCGCCAGCCTCAACCATGCGCGGCGCACCGCTGAAGCCTTCCGCATCTGCGACTTCCTCGGACGGCTGGAAGAGGAAACGTACAGTTCCGGGGAACTTCTCCTTCGTAAGCAGGAGCGCCGTCCCAAGCGCCATGGCGGTATGGGCATCGTGTCCGCAGGCGTGCATCACGCCCGGGTTTTGGGAACAGTACGGTACCTCGTTGGCCTCCTGCAGCGGCAGGGCATCCATGTCCGCCCGGATGGCGATGGTCGGCGAACCGGACCCGATATCAGCCACCACCCCGGTTTTCCCCACGCCCGTGCGGACTCGGTAACCAAAACCTTCCATGATTTCTGCAACCTTGGCGGCTGTGCGGGTTTCCTGGAAACCCAGTTCGGGGTGCATGTGGAAATCCCGCCGCCATTTGGTCAACTGTTTCTGGATTGCCTGTGCTTTCTCGATCATGTTACTCCTTTTTGACTCGCTGACTCGCTGAATCGCTGACTCGCTCAATCAAAGTTCCTTCTCCGCCGCCTCCAACAACGCATCCAACTCGCGCTCCTGGGCATCATCAAGTGGAGGTACCTCATGTTCCCGCAGGATGCGTTCCGCCTCGGCCTGGGCGCGCTCGGCAAAACCCTGATGCCCACCGGTCTCCCACGTTTCCCAACTGCCGCGCTCGGCCAGGCGGGTCAGGTTGACTTCGCCGGACTTCAGGTATTTCATTGTATGCTTCTGGCCCAGGAAATTGCGCGTACCATCCATGGCAGCCGCGACCACATCGACTGCCAACGCATCCGGGTCGGCAGCGTATCCCTTGCGGGCGCGCCGGATGCTGGAAGCAAATTCGTTATCGGCTACCATCTGGGCATACGAACCGCTCACGCCAGCTTCCATCTCGCCGATGCCGGAGAGTTCGTCCGCACCGGCCAGGGCCGGGATGAGGGCGTTCAGGCCGCGCTCGAAGCCGTTCTGGATATCCAGGGTGTGGGCGTTGGTCGAGAAGCCGT
>JBFYSM010000184.1:0-6451 GCA_041301605.1 Chloroflexota bacterium
AATGGATTCTTTCGGTTATATGTCATGGGTTCCTCCTGGCTTTTTCGTCATCAACCCATTCTATATCTATTCCGTCGGTCTGGCTATACCCATGCCATACGACCCACTAGTTGTGGGGGTCTTTGCATTTTCCGAGTCGCTGAATTGGCTTTATATGGCGCGGTTCATTCAAGGGATCGGTTCCACATTTATATGGTCAGCGGTAAATACCATCGTTGCCGATCTCACTCCAGCCACGGAACGCGGTAAGACGCTCGGTCAATTGAAAGAAACAACCACTCGCGGCGGATTGATAGGAATTTTCGCCGCAAGTTTTCCGATGTTTGTTTTTCCACAGGATATTGGCTGGAAAATCACTTTTACTGGTTATGGGTACTGACTTTGGTTGGTGCTGGGTTGGCGTGGAAAAATGTGCCCGTTACAAAATCCGTTCAACGTATGAGGCAAAAGCAGTCCATATTCTCTAGCCCTTTGCTCAAGTTGCTTTTCGTTGTCTTTATAACTGGTATCCCCGAAGCCATGTTAAGTCCCATCTACCTTATCTATTTACAAGATAAATTCACCACAGATATGATGACCATCGCCTTGGCTTTTTTCCCGGCTAGCTTGGTTGCTGCTTTCCTATCCACCCGACTGGGCGAAATGAGCGACCGTTTTGGGCGCGCACCAATGATGGCTATCGGGCTGGCTGGTTCAGGGATTATTTCCCTGTTCATGCCTGCCTTGCCTTCGGTGATTTGGTTGGCAGTTCTTTATACCTTGTCAGCCATAATGTGGGGATTATCTGAACCTGCCGAGACGGCTATGGTAGCTGACCTAATAGGCGATGATAAATTGGGGATGGGATACGGAGTTTATGACTTCGTAGAAAATCTTGGATTTGCCGTCGGACCTTTGCTTGGCGGAATATTGTATGATACCGTTGGAAAGGGAATGCCATTTTACTTGAATGGTGTCATTCTAATCATTAGCGCTGGTTGGGTTCTCCTTTTCCTACGTCATAAACCAACTCTAAAACCTGAAATATCGTTAGATGCATGAGTACAATTTTTAAAACGCCAGCAAATTATGGTCGGTGGGGCAGTCACCCACCCCGCCGCCACTCCCGAACCGGACGTGAAACTTTCGCTTCATCCGGCTCTTCGGCAAAACAGGCTCTTGTCACGAGTACCCTTCGACTGCGCTCAGGGCGGGCTTCGCCCGCCCCATACCCCCATATCTTTCCATCCATCACGGCAACTCCCAGAGAGCCTCAAAAGTGACGGAGTTAATCCGGATTTTTTGCTGTACAATGATGACATTTAACAGCCTCGATCCTGGCTGTTACCTGGCGGAAATTCAAGGCAAACATCGGTCAAGTCCGCACCCAGCTTGATAGAAATCCCCGGCATGATCCCGCCTGGCTTCTATCGGGAGACCAGAGTTCAAGGAGAATAGAAAATGAACATGGAACTTACCCTTGCCGGATTATTAGCCACCTTCGAGCAGTACAACCTGGATATCTGGCCGATGCAGATCCTTGCCTACCTGATCGGGATCGCGGCGTTGTTCTTTGCAACCAGGCGGATGGGGTATTCGAACCGGATCACAACCGGCATCCTGGCCTTCCTCTGGTTGTGGACGGGGATCGGCTTCTTCCTGCTCTACTTTGCCAGGGTCTACACGCCTGCCTATGTCTTTGGCGGCTTGTTCATCATCCAGGCTGTCATCTTCGTGGCCGACCTCTTCAAACCACGGATATCTTATGCTTTCAAGCCAGGTATCTACGGGATCGTTGGAATCTTGTTGGTTGCCTATGCGATGGTCGGGTACCCCCTGGTTGGGTATCTCATCGGCCATCAATACCCGCAAGCGCCGCCCTTCGGCCTCACGCCATGTCCATTGGCGGTCTTTACCTTTGGCCTGTTCCTGCTGACGGATAAAAAAGTACCGATCCTGTATCTCGTCATCCCATTGCTGTGGGCGCTTGGCGGGGTCATGCCCGTCTCGGTTGGCATCTACGAGGATATCGGTCTCATCCTGTCTGGCGTGTTGGGAACAATCATGATTCTGTACCGGGACTGGAGGGCGCAGATCTAACGGATTAGGTTAACCGGACAAAAAGTGCTATAAACCACTTATCAATGAATCTATCCAGAGTGGTTTCCTCCCTGCTCCATAGCAAGTTTGGCCTGCACCTGGTGGCTTTTGCAACCAGGTTGTTTTACATCGATCCAGTGCGAAGATTACTGATTCGTGCGATCAGCCGCCTGTTGGTTACATCAAAACTGATCACAAACGACCGTCCTGGATGGCAGAAGATCCATGCACAATACCAGTGGATTTCTCTCGCTGTGCTCAACTCCATCAACAAGGCAATCGAGAAACGTATCCTTGCCCCGCATGTGGCTCGCCGGATATTCGATCTGTGGGGCCGCGTACTGCTTCCAGCGAGGCAACGCAAGCGGATCATGCAGCGTTTCCGCGAGGAGCATGGTGCACCGCCACCCTGGTTCCTGGTGATCAGCCCTACCCGGGCATGCAATCTGGCATGCACCGGCTGTTATGCCAACTCGGGATCCGCGCAGGTAGCCAGCCTGCCGTGGGATATGCTCAACCGGATTGTGACAGAGGCGAAAGAACAATGGGGGATCGGTCTGTTCGTTTTCTCGGGCGGCGAACCACTCGCCTATCGTTCCCAAGGGAAGAATCTGCTCGATCTCGTCGCTAGGCATGAAGATTGCCTGTTCCTGATGTTCACCAACGGAACCCTGATTTCCAGCCAAACCGCCCAGCGCCTCGCCATGCTGGGCAACCTGACCCCCTCCCTTTCCGTCGAAGGCTTGCGGGAGGCGACCAACCAGCGCCGGGGGGATGGCACCTTCGAACGTGTGCTGGAAGCAATGTCCGATTTGAGGTCGGCAGGAGTCCCGTTCGGGATTTCCATGACCGCGACGCGCGCGAACTGCGAACAGATCCTTTCTGACCGATTGCTCGACTTCTACTTCGGGGAGCAGGGCGCGTTCTACGCGTTTATCTTCCAATATATGCCGATTGGCCAGTCTCCCAACCTGGATTGGATGCCATCGCCTGAACAGCGCGTTCCTTTCTGGAAACGATCGTGGCAGGTTGTGCGCCAGCACCGCCTTTTCCTGCTCGATTTCTGGAACCATGGCCCCATGGTAGAAGGATGCATTGCCGCAGGCCGCGACCGAGGTTACCTGCATGTGGATTGGAACGGTGATGTCATGCCGTGTGTCTTCATGCCTTACGTGGCCGCTAATTTGCATGAAATCTACCAGCAAGGCGGAAGCCTGACAGATGTTTGGAACTCGCCGCTATTCTGTGAAGTGCGGAAGTGGCAGCGCGACTATGGATACGGACGGCAGGCATTATCGAAAGAGTGCAACTGGATGCTACCATGCCCCTTTCGCGATCACTTTTCAGATGCCCACAAATGGCTCAAATCCCTGAAACCCAAACCCCAGGAGGGAGTTGCCCCTGCGTTTGCTGCAGATGAATCTTTCTGTCAAAGGATGGTTGCCTACGGTTCAGAACAAGCCAGGCAGGTCGATGAAATCTGGGAAAAAGAATACCTGTAGTAATAATCAACGGTTCCCGAATTCTTTCGGCGGCAGGGATATCAGGTACAGGTAAACCGCGCCCAACTCACCATCCGTCATATGGCGGTAGGAAGTCCACGGCATGTACTCAGTGCCGAGGCTGCGACCATGCTTCTGGCCGGTGCGGATAAGCTCGATGAAACCGGCCTCGCCCCAGGATGGCAGGCGGCCTCCCCTCCCAGCCGTCAGGTTGGGGGCGGATGGCCACTCCGGCGGGAAGCCCGGGATGTCGCCGCCCGACAGGGTCAGCCCGTGGCAGACCGTGCATGAGATCGAAAGATATGCACCGTATTCGGGGGTAAGGCCGGGCTCCGGCAGGCGCGGGGGCGGCTCATCATGTGGGATGATCTCCGCCGCCAGGAAGGTGATATCCTTCGTGATGTTCATCCCCACAAAGCCGGTAAAGGAAAGTTCACTGGCAGGCATTTTGTTGTCAACCGGGGGCATGCTGCGGATGTAGGCCAGCACCCTGCCCAGGTCTTCGTCGCTGAGAAAATAGAACTCTGTAGAGGGCATGAACAGCAGCGGGGTGCCGTCCGGGCGGACGCCATGCTGGATGGCGCGGATCAGATCCTCGTCCGTGCGTTCGGCGCCGATCCCGCCCTGGCCGGTCGTCAGGTTGGGGGTGATGACCAAGCCGAGGGCCGGGTTATCCATGTACACCAACCCCTCCAGTTGCTCCCCATGGCAGGCCTCGCAGCCGCGATACTGAAAGATGCGCCTGCCCTCCGCCAGGGATTGTGGATCGGTCGGAATGGCAACTGCCTGGACGGGAATTTCATATTTCCTGTCCAGCCGCATCTGGCCCCTGCCATACAGCACCAGTATGCCCAGGATGAACAACCCCAGCAGGATGCCGGCCAGAATCCCAAACCATTTCAGAGCGCTTTTCATTCAAGCTCCATCGGTATGCACCCTCACCGTGTTATCTTCCAGGATCTCCACCCGCAGGCGGCGGAGCGGCTCCTGGGCCGGGCCGGCCAGGACCCTGCCTTCCGGGTTGAAGCGCGACCCATGACAGGGACAGGCGAAATCATCCCCATCCAGTTCAACCGTGCAGCCCAGGTGCGTGCAGGTCAGGCTGTAAGCGCTGATCTCGCCTGCCCGGTTGTACACCACTGCCGGGATCTCCGGCCGGAGCGTGCGCGATCCTTCCGGGTAACCGGAAACATCCCCCAGGTCGAACTCGGTCTGCCTGCCTGAGACAGGCTGGAAACTGAAATAACGTACCAGGCCGCCCAATCCCAGAACACCAGCCAGGCCCAACAGGGCATCGGCAGCCAGTTTCAGGAAATCGCGGCGAGTGAAGTGCGATTTCATCTGGAAACCGCTCCGATCAATGTCAATACCAGGATGGCAAGGATCATGATGGCTGTTATCACTTGAGCGGCCCGATTTCCTTTCGGGAACCAGCAGCCGAGTTCTTCCCGTTTCGCATTGGGCAGTAGATACGGCAACAACCCCAGCACAAGGACAACCAGCACGGGCGTCAGTACGCCCCACAGGAATGGTTCGCCCAGCTTGAGCAGCTGCTGGACCCACAGGAAGAACCAGGGGGCGCGAGAATCACCGCTCAGCGCGCCGCTTTCGGAAATGGGCTGGTCGATCGGTGCGGGGACAATCGCGGCGAAGAGCAGCAGGAGGATGCCGGCCACCACCATCGCCAGCACCTCGCGGCGCAGCAAATCAAGGCGCGTGATACGCCCCTGTCCCTTGCGTTGCTCCGGCGGCGGGACCGCAATGCCGCCATCCCTGCGGATGCGGAAGGCATGCCAGACAACCAGGATCGCCGCGCCGAGCGCCAATCCGAACACGTGCCAGGTGTAGAAGCGCGTCAGGGTTGCCAGGCCCGGTTCGCTGCCGCCCACTGCGAACTGGTAGATACCCTCCCCAATCACTGGGATTGTTTTCAGCAGGTTGGCGCCCACCACCAGCGCCCAACGGATGCCTTCATCCCATCGCAGCACATAACCCGTGAAATCGAGCAGCAGGATGAGCACCAGCAGTCCCAGCCCGATCAGGTAGTTGAGCCGCCGCGGTCGGGCATAAGCCCCCGTAATGACTACGCGCAACATATGGACGGTCATGGTGACCACCAGGAACTGCGCCGACCAGAAGTGCAGGTTGCGCACCAGGCTGCCGAATGGCACCAGGGTGGTTATGGTCCCCACAGAAACTGCAGCCTGCTCCGGCGTGGGGATGTAGAAGTACATCTCCAGCAAGCCGGTGATGAGCAACACGAGCGAAAAGAATACCGCCAATCCACCCGCACCCAGTGTATATCGGAAGCGGGATTGCAGGGCCGGGATCGTCGGCGGGTGCAGGTGGCCGACAAAGTCCGGCCTTGCCGGGCGTTTATCCGAGGCCGGTGGTTTTCGATTGGCGACAACCGGATACACAAGGGCAACCAGGATGAGAACGCCAACCAGGGCCAGCGCGCCCGGAACCCCGCTCGCAGGCAAGGTGACATCCTTGTGGATGGGGATGGCCGCGCTATTGGTGGAATCCAATGTCAACCCATCCGGTTCCCGGTCATTCATCCGCAAGATGAAAGCCGTCAACGACCAGGCATCCTTGGAGGATAATGAACCAGGCGGGAAGAGCGGCATATTCTCTTGTATGAAAGTATTCAATTCGAATGCATTGGAGAAGCGGGTAAGCTTCCCTGCCCCAGCCAGGGCGGGCGCGCCCGAGCCCAGGATCAGGAAACTGTTTTCGGGATAATCCTCCCCATGGCAGCCGGATTGCCAGCAATTCTGGTAATCAGGCGGGAAAGTTTCGCGCCAGGCTTCGATCAATCCCTGGCCCCGATCCCCATGACAGTCCATGCACATGCCCCAGTAGACCTG
>JBFYSM010000191.1:0-2492 GCA_041301605.1 Chloroflexota bacterium
GGGCGGCTTCGCCGCCCACACACCCCCGCCCCCCAAGTTATTGAGATGATACGATTTTTATGCTTATCAGCATATGGATTGGCATACCCCGAATGGGTCAAAACGATTATATAATTATCCTGTACACAGGAGCGCATCCATGGCCAAGCCAAAGAATAAGACCCGCAAGGGCCACCGCGAGAAACGCCCGATTGCCGTGACGATCATCGTCCTGCTCGTTATTGGGGAAATCCTGCTGCGCCTGTACTGGGTCACCCAATACGCGCTGGAAACCAAACTCTGGCTGAATGGGATTCCCTGGCCGTTATGGGAGGCTGGCTGGCTGACCGATGCCGCCATGGAATTCGCCACCGCCGCCTTCCGCCTGTTCTGGCTGCTGGTGGCGATCGCCGTCCTGATCGGCCTGCTGCGCATGCGCCGCTGGAGCTGGGTGGCGCTGGTGGTCTGGGTTGGCATCTCGCTCAGCGTGGGCATCCTACACTACTTCTATCGCTCCATCAGCGAATTCACCCAATCCGATTATGCCGTCATGGCCGCCGACATGGTGATGGTCTTTGCCCTCAACCAGTTGGAAGTTCAGCGCATCTTCGGGGTAAGGAGGGAAGATGTCGGACGCTCCGCCTGAACGCCAGGTCAGCATGCCTGCCACGGCCAGCGATGAGGAACTCCTGCGCCGTTTCGAACCGATCCTGTGTTTCACCAGGGGCGAGCAGTTCTTCCCGATGGATGTGGATACATACGTGCGGGAATGCAGCCTCTGGGAACATACCCTGGATGGCGAGGAAAGGGTGCTCGTCCCCCAGGGGGAATTGGACCTCGAAGAACTGGCCAGGCCCCGCCCGGCACCCTTCCGCACCGTCCATTACCTGCGCTTCATCGAAACCCTCAGCCTGACCGAAGCCGCCCAGGCCTTTGCCGGGCAGGTCGCCCTGCGGCATCGCCTGCAAAACTACTTCCACTCCGGGTTGGGACGCCTGGCACGCGGCGGTTTCCTGCCGCGCCTGGCAGATGCCATCTTTTCGCTATCCTTCCTGCTGCGCGGCGAAGTTTCAGCCGCCACCGCAGCCGCCGCTGAACTGGCTTACCACCGCATCCTGGATGATGACAAGCGCTACGTATATTATGCCCGTGTGATCCGGCAGAACGGCTGGATCATCCTGCAATACTGGTTCTTCTACTGCCACAACTCCTGGCGCTCCGGCTTCCACGGCGTCAACGACCACGAATCCGACTGGGAGAATGTGTCTGTCTGCCTGTACGAAAAGAATGGCCAGTTGTACCCGGAGTGGGTGGCCTGCGCCTCGCACGATTTCAAGGGGGATGATCTGCGCCGCCGCTGGGACGATACCGAAGAATTACAGGTGGCTGACGGCCATCCGGTCATCAACATTGGGGCAGGCTCGCATGCCGCCTACTTCCGCTCCGGCGAGTACCAGGCCGAAGTCAACATCCCCCTGCCGGACTGGCTCTCAGGCGTAGTCCGCGTTTGGAACCGCTTCTGGACTGAGACGCTCGGCCAGCCTGCCACCAACCCGTTCCGCATCCCGTTCGTAGACTACGCCCGCGGCGACGGTCCGCGCATCGGACCCGGGGACTGGTCGCCGGAATTCATCAGCGAGTCCACCCCCTGGGTCAGCCAGTACCGCGGCCTGTGGGGCCTCTACGCCCGCGACCCGGTCTCCGGGGAGAACGCCCCGGCTGGCCCCATGTACAACCGGGACGGCTCGCCGCGCGGCGCCTGGTACGATCCGCTCAGCTTCATCGGCCTGGATAAAGTCCCTTCACCGGCCCTGGCGCTCGAATTACTGGAATCGGAATGTACGGAGGCCACCACCCGCCAGGATGAACTCGAACGGATCATCCCGGAGAAGAACAGCAAACTGCAAGCACTGGGCATCAAACTGCAAGGGATGGAGGATCAGCCGCACCTGGCCAAGCAACATGCCGCCCTGGAGAAGGAGATCACGGCCCTGTCTGCGGAGGTCAAAGGCCTGCGCCGTGAGCGTTCCGAGAATTCTGCCCTGCTGCAGGGACTGGCCTACCGCCTGGGGCAACTGCGCGCCGGCCGAACCGGCGACCCGCGCGCCCATATCCGCCACCTGGCAAAGCCGGTGCAGACTATCGAAGCCCGCTTTGCCAATGCCGCCGAGACCTGGGCAGCCATCAGCCTGAGCCTGATGCTGTTTGCCATTGCCGGGTTGATCTTCTTTGCCCCGAATTATCTATGGGCTGGGCTGGCGGTGATCTTCATCCTGTTCCTGGTGCTCGAATCGATCCTGCGCGGCGCCTTTGTGTCCACCGTGGCGCGCATCACGGTGGTGTTGGCGATCCTCGCGGCGTTGATCTTGTTCTTCCATTTCTGGAAATATGTGATCCTGGGTGTTCTGGTGGCAACGGGCATATACCTGCTATATGAGCGCCTGCGCGAATTGACGGGTTGAAAGTAATAATCGCTTTATTCGTATCATCTCAAAAAGAAGGGGAAAGTTTGG
>JBFYSM010000195.1:0-2793 GCA_041301605.1 Chloroflexota bacterium
TCCCGCAGTCGAACAATTGTGGCACGTTGGGCACGTTCTGGCCTCCTGGCTGGGCCTGGGGTTGGGATGGCAGGCCAACAGCCCTTGAAGGGACAACCTGGCACTGGGTTCGGATGAAGCGTAGCAGGTCAACTTGCTGGTTGTTATCAGCCATGAGCAGGAAGAAGCGCACTTCGCCATCCTGGATCATGGTTAGCAGTTCATCAGAGGTCAGGATGGGGTCGCTGCCTGAAAATCCGCCCATCGCCATGACTGGTTCCCCGCTGGCGAGGATATAGGGAGCGGCGTCACTTGCGCGCAAGGTGGCAAGCAAGTAGGTTTCATCAGCCCAGTTTTCGAGCAGGTAGTTGTAGAGCGGCTGTGCAGCGAGATAAGTGGATGCATCTGGTGGACGGCGGTTCGTCTCTTCCAGGTCAGGCCCGGCAAAGGGCAGGGCGGTATCCCCGCCATAGAGGATGGGGGTGAGCGACCAGGCAAACGGGGCGAGCAGTAATGCAAGCAGGCCGAGGATCACTGTGGCAGAGGAAATAAAACGTAAAACGTAAGACGTCACAGAAGGCATGAGGCGCAGGATAAACAGGACAAGGCTTGTCAGGATGATTACGGTCAAGATGAGTGGCATCAGCCAGGCATTCCAGTCGGGGAAGGCGGCCAGGAAAACGGCCTGGAGGGCTGCCGTGAGCACCAGCGCAACCGGCAGCAGCCAGCCCCTCCAGCCTTTTACCTTGTAGTCATTCCACAGGGCCACCATCCCCGCGCCGACCAGTGCCGCGATGCCGGGCGCCACCATGCACAGGTAGTAGCGATGGAACAGGTTGGCATAGCTGAAGAAGGCCATCTGCGGCAGGAGCCACAATACCCATAAAAATACGGCCTGGCGTTTGCTATCGAAGCGGCGCTCGAGCGGTTTCTGCCAGAAGATTGCCATTGCGCCCAGGAAAGCCAGCGGGAGCAGCCAGGAGACCTGCCCGGCCAACTGGCGGTTGAAGAGCCGCAGCAGGCCGCGTTCCCCGGTTTCCTGGGTGAACTGGCCGTCACCGGAAATCCCTTGTGAAGGCTGCTGTGCATAGGGTGGGAGTTGTCCGCCGGGTACTTGCGGCAGGTTCCCGGCAGGCGGGTACACGGGCTGGTTCCCTGTTGGCGGGTAGACGGGTTGGCCTGTGGATTGATCATTGCCAGGGGCGAGGGGCGGCAGGTTCTGGGGTCTCTGCTGCCCCGGCGGGAGCGGAACCTGGGCCTGGTCGCCGATCCCCAGGGCGCGGCGAATGCCTCCCGGTAGCAGGCGCGACATGCCATTGTGCCCGATGATGAGTTCCATCACGGTGTTATCCTGGCTGGATCCAACATACGGACGCTCATCCGGTGGAATCAGGTCAACAGCCACGGCCCAGGAAAGCGAAATCACCAGTAGCACAACGCCCGCCAGCGCCAGGTGAACGATGCGCTTCCAGACTGGCAGCGGCGCGGCGAACAGGTAGAGCAGGAAGAAAGCCGGCAGGACAAGGTAAGCCTGGAGCATCTTGATGTTGAAACCGATGCCGACCAGCACGGAGCACAGCAGCAGCCAGCGTAATTTTCCTTTCTCAGCCGCGATGCTTATCGCCCAGGCTGCCAGCAGGGAGGTCAACACCAGCAAGCTGTCCATCGTGTTGTTGCGGTTGGCGGCCACGCTGATCGGGGTGATGGCCAGCACGAAGGCGGCGATCAAACCGGCTGTCGAACCAAAGATGCGCTTGACGAGGAAATAGATCACCAGCACGGAGAGCACTCCCGCCAGCGCCTGCGGCAGCATCAGCGCCCAGCCTTCGAAGCCGAATACTTTTGCGGATGCAACCTGCACCCACAGACCGAGCGGAGGTTTGTCCACGCTGACGAATCCGGCCGGGTCGAAGGAGTTGAAGAAGAAGTTGTGCCAGTTCATCAGCATGGATTTGACTGCCGCAGCATAATACTGATTCCCCAAGCCTTCCTGGGCGATCTTGTAGAAGTTCAGGATGGCAGAGAGGATGAGAATAGCCCCCAGCGCCAGCCGGTGCCAGGGTTTGGTCGCTTTTGATGGTGGGGATTTGACAGTGATGTTTTCCATAACGAGAAATAACCAATCCAGGTTGTGTGTATTCTTGTCCCAGTATACAACCAGATGGTAAAAATATCCGTACTCCGATGTAACCAGCGTGTAAAATCTGGTTACTGGGAATCGCCGGAAGAGGAAGGAAATTGGGGGTATGGGGCGGGCGAAGCCCGCCCCATACCCCCATATCTTTCCATCCATCACGGCAACTCCCAGAGAGCCTGAAATCTCATATGGATTTCTAACAGGAGTTGCTATTTGATTTTGTTATAATCCCTCCAGTTAGAAAGGCTTATAAGGATTAATCCCATGATGCGATTTGACCGATTTACCGAACGTGCGCAGGAAGCCGCCCAACGCGCGGCCGAGATCATCCAGCGCTACGGACACAACCAGATCGATACCGAGCACATCCTGCTGGCGCTGATCGAGCAGCCCGGCGGGGTGATCCCACAGATCCTGGAATTCCTGAAGATCAATTCCCAAACCCTGGCCGAACGCCTCGACCAGACCTTGAAGATGAGCCCCAAGGCCAACATCTTCGGCGGCGGGGCAGGCCAGATCTTCATCACCCCGCGCGTCAAGCGGATCATCGACCTGGCGAACGAGGAGGCCAACCGCCTGAAGGATGAATATATTTCGACCGAACATATCTTCCTGGCCATCCTGAGCGAGCGCAACACCCCTGCCGCCCGCATCCTGGAAGGCGCCGGCCTGACCCG
>JBFYSM010000215.1:0-7137 GCA_041301605.1 Chloroflexota bacterium
GGCCGTCGACGGCCAGCTGCTGGACGGCGTTTCCCGCCGCATCCGGGCGCTCAAAGACCGGCTGACCATCCACCTGTTGACCGCCGACACGCACGGCCACCAGGCTGAGATCGATTCCCAAATGGGGCTCCAGGCGGTGCGCATCGGACCTGGGAACGAGTCCGCCCAAAAAGCCGACTACATCCGCCGTCTCGGCCCGGAACATGTGGTCGCCATCGGCCAGGGCGCAAACGATGCCGGGATGCTCCAAGTGGCTGCCATCGGGATTTGCATCCTGTCTGCCGAGGGAACAGCCGTCACCACCCTGACATCGGCCGACCTGGTCCTTCCTGATATCAATGCAGCCCTTGAACTATTCGAAAAACCGATCCGCCTGGTAGCGAGTTTACGCACATGAATACCGAACCGATCCAGCCGCAAGAGACCACCCCAACATCCCGCGCCCGCAGGCGGCGCGCCCGCCGGGCCTTGATTCCATCCACGAATGATGAACGCGCCGATTTTCTGGAAGAACTGGCGCGGCGTGCTTATCCTTCGATTGAGTTCTTCCTGTTCTCCCTGTTGGGCGGGGCAGTCATCGGCTTTGGCTATTTATTGAACTCGCCGGGCTTGCTCATGGCGGGCGCATTGCTCGCCCCGTTGATGACTCCCTGGGTGGGGCTTTGCCTGGCAACCGTCACCGGGTCGCTGCGGTACTTCCTGCAAACGCTCGGCAGCCTGCTTGTCGGTGGGATCATCATCCTGGTAACCAGTTTTGTGGCAGGTTTCGCCGCCCGCATCTGGATGCCGCTCCCCTTGAGCCAGGCCATCCAGCATGCCCGCCTTTGGTGGCCGGATTTGGTCATTGTTGCCTTTGGGGCTGTCCTGCTGGTGGTTTCCTTCGCCCGTTCGGAAGCCCGGCCTATCCTGCCGAGCGTCCTGCTGGCCTACGAACTCTATCTCCCGCTCAGCGCGGCCGGTTTTGGTCTTGCGGGCGGCGAGCCGGGGATTTGGCCTCAAGGGTTGTTGGTGTTTTTGGTGCATCTATCGCTGGCAACACTACTGGGTTTGATTACACTGTTCATCCTGCGCTTCCGGCCGCTAAATATCGCCGGTTATGTAATGGGAGCAGGGATTATATTGACCAGCCTGGTTCTGCTGTTTGTTCTGACAGGCCTTGGGGAACTGGCTTTCAAAGGGACTGCCGCAGGCCCAGTTGCACCCACACATACGCCCAGTGTGCTCTCCCTGCCGTCCGTCACGCCAACCGTGATTTCGCCCCCTACAAGGATAGTGACTTCCCAGCCATCCCAAACACCATCTCCTGAACCGACACCACCCATTACTCCCACACCCACTGCTACACCCGTCTATGCCATCATCAACGCCCAGGGCTTCGATAGTGCCATTATCCGGGAAGCACCGGGCTTCAATTCGATTGTCGTAACTGGCTTACCGAATGGCTCCCTGGTTGTTGTTCTCCCTGAAACTGAGACGATTGATGGTTCAATCTGGGTTCACATTTACATTTCCCAAACCGATCAGGATGGTTGGGTTTTGCAAACTGTGCTTATCCGGACAACCCCTACCCCAAACCCATAAATTTATCCACCTCTTGGAGCACCTCAATGACGATACATTTTGGTACGGACGGCTGGCGCGCCGTTATTTCAGACACATTCACTTTCGGCAACCTTCGCATGGTTGCCCAGGCTATTGCGGATGCTATTGCTTCAGAGCAATGGGACATAAGGGAAGATGATGAAAATATCCCGGATCCAAGGAAGATCGTGATTGGTTTCGATACGCGTTTTCTTTCCGATCGATTTGCCCAGGAAGTAGCGCGCGTCCTGGCTGCCAACGGGTTCACCGTGCACCTGGCCCAAGCCGACGCACCGACACCGGCCATCTCATATGCAGTCAGGAACATGAAAGCCATCGCTGGGGTGATGATCACTGCCTCCCACAATGCGCCAAGATATAACGGGGTAAAGCTCAAATCCTCTTATGGCGGGTCAGCGCTACCGGAACAATGCCGCCGGGTTGAGGTCTACATCAATGACAATGAAGCACGCGCCCGTGGGCCCAATCTAATGGATTACGATAAAGCACGTGAGTTGGGGCTGATCCATAGATTCAATCCACTACCGGCCTACTTTGAACATCTTCGAACGCTGATCGACACGGAGATCATCGCTGAAAAACCTCAACGTTTTGTCGTCGATTCTATGTATGGCTCCGGGCGGGGTGTGATCAAGGCCTTTTTACAGGGAACGGGGTGTGAGATCGCCGAAGTCCGTGCGGAAATGAACCCTGGATTCGGGGGAACCCATCCCGAGCCCATTGCCAAAAACCTGGGAGCACTGGCCGGGGCCATAGCCGCCGGGATGGGCAGTTTTGGCCTGGCAACCGATGGCGATGCAGACCGGATTGGCGCGATGGATGAGCGCGGCAATTTCGTTGACCCCCACAAGATCATGGCACTCTCACTTCGTTACCTGGTTGAAAAACGCGGCTGGACAGGGGCGGTTGTTCGCACCGTATCGACCACCCGTATGATCGACCGTTTGGCAAAACACTATGGCTTGAAACTGTATGAAACACCGGTTGGTTTCAACCACATTGCCGATTACATGATGAGTGAAGATGTACTCATTGGCGGGGAAGAGTCCGGCGGTATTTCCTTCAAGGGACACATCCCGGAGGGGGATGGCCCGCTCATGGGGCTTCTCCTGGTCGAAATGATCGCTGTCTGTCAATGTTCCCTTCACGATCTGGTGGAAAACCTGCTGGAAGAGGTCGGCCCTGCTTTTTATGAACGCAAGGATTTACGCCTGAACAGGCCGGTTGCCAAGGCTGAAATGACCGACTTCCTGATCAATAAGGCGCCGGTTGAGATTGGAGGCATTAAATTGGATGAAACCAACACGCGAGATGGCGTGAAATATATCCTGGTCGATGACTCCTGGCTCCTCATCCGACCATCTGGAACCGAACCCGTTTTGCGCGTCTATGCTGAGGGACGCAGTCAGACTATGGTTAAAGCCCTCTTGGATTACGGTCAGCAGGTTGCTGAGAGCGTGGTTTGAGAAATATTTATAACATCTCGATAAATGGGGGCTGGGGGGTGTGCGAGCGGCTCCGCCGCCCGCACACCCCCTAACTTTCCCCTTTTTTAGGGAAAGATACAAATATTTTGTAATTCTATTGATAGGCAGGGGAAAAGAGTCTGACTTGCCTCTCTATAATGCCCGTGATACACTATTGTCATGACAACATCTTTACTGGTTGTTACTGTTGACGTTCCCTTTGGGGAATTGATGCGCCAGAGCCTGGAGGAGACAGGCAGTTACCGCATATTGATTGCGCGCAATGTAGAAGATGCAGTATCTGTTGTGAAAAAGGAAAAGCCACCGCTGGTTTTTCTGGATACTACCTATAAAGCAGAAAATGCATTGCAGGCAGGACGCACCCTGCGAGGCATTGATGCAAAAATCCAATTCATCATCATCTCTGATACCGGTTGGCATTCGGCTCTCGAAGAACTAACCCCTCACGGCTATCTCCCCAAGCCTTTTTATCTTCCTGACCTCCTGGAACTGTTGACCAGGTTTTTTGCTCTCAACACTCCCCCAGACCCAGCCCAAACCAAACTGCTTGAGCACCCGGATGAGCCCAGCCCATCTGATAATGTCGATTTGCACTGGCTGGAAGATGTCAACCGTGCTGCCCAGCACCTTACCCGCCTGACACTCGAATCATCTGCACAGGCAGCACTGATCACACGTGACGATAAACTCTGGTCATACGCGGGACAACTCCCCCAGGCAGCCGCGCGGGAACTGGTGGATACCCTCTCACATTATTGGGATAAAGAGGGAGGCAGCGATCTGCTGCGTTTTATCCGTTTGAGCACAACAGAAGCCGAACACATGCTTTATGCAACCCAACTTGCAAGTGGGATGGTTCTGGCATTGATCTTCGATGCGGAAACCTCGTTCACAACCATCCGTTCCCAGGCAAGCAACCTGGTTCGATCGCTATCTGTTCTGCCTGCGCAGGAAGAAAAATTGGAAGGTACTGATGAGGATGATGAAGGTGTTGATGTCACTCCTCTGGCGGATATTCTGGGGGTTGTACCATCACCGGAACCGCAACAGGATGCGCACGTAACCCCGGCCTTGTTCTCCCATGAAGCCGATCCGGCGCAACCATTGTCCAGAATGCAAATTCCTCATTTCAGCCATGAAACTTCCCCTGCTGTACGCCTGGCATCGGCCATAGATACGGATCAAGCCCAAGAAGAGACTGAACTGGAGCCAGGCTTCGAAGCGCCACCCGGCTGGCAAACAGATACCCGGAAAAGTGCTGCCAGAAGAAAGAAAGCGGATAACCTGGCAGATACACGCCCGCGTTCGGTAACTGATGTTGCAAGGCGCATTGTTGTGGAACCCGTTTCACCAGCAGTGTATAACCTGACCTATGCCTGCCTCCTCATCCCGCGCTTCATGCACCATTACATGACCAGTGACCTGCGTGACAGGCTCTCTGAGTGGATCCCGCAGATCTCGGTTGCCTATGGCTGGAGGCTGGAACACATCTTGATCCGGCCGGATTACATCCAATGGAATCTGAATGTTCCCCCGGCTACCTCACCTGGGTACCTGATGCGCATCTTCCGCCAACAGACCTCCGATAGAATATTTGCAGGCTTTCCACGCCTCAAGGCGGATAATCCATCCGGCGATTTCTGGGCTCCCGGTTACCTGATCATGGGAGGATCACAACCTCCGCCAGACCGGCTGATAAAGGAATTCATCGAGCAAACCCGAGCCCGGCAAGGCTTATCGTAATATCTCAGATCAGATAACATCGCACTTTGGCGCAGATAATCCGACCGCCAGGGTAATACGAACGCCAGGAAAAGAAATCACCCCCGCCAGGAAATTTGGCGAATTCCATGAAACATCTTGGTGGAACCGGAAACCTGGCGGTTCCACATTTATTAGAAGAGAGCCAACCATGCCCCAAACCTTTTACTTGATCGACGGCCATGCGCTTGCTTACCGCATGTACTATGCCCTGACGGGCTACTCGGGCACCAGCCAGCGTTGGCAGACTTCCACGGGTGAACCGACAGCGGGCATCTATGGCTTTGCCCGCGAGCTATTGCGCATCTACGAACAGGAAAAGCCCGATTACCTGGCAGTAGCTTTCGATACCGGCAAAACATTCCGCGACGAACTCTTCCCCGAATATAAAGCCACGCGTGCCAAGATGCCTGACGACCTGCGCCCGCAGATCGAACGTATCCGGCAGTTGGTGGATGTATTCAATATCCCGCGCCTGGAAGTGGAAGGGTACGAGGCCGATGATGTGCTCGGCAGCGCCGCCCGCCAGGCCGCGGCAAAGGGGTTGGGCGTCAAGATCATCACCGGCGACCGCGATTTGCTCCAACTGGTGGATGATCGCATCATCGTTCACCTAGCTGGTGATGACCAGGATTTCATCACCCCCGAAGATGTGCAGGCCAAGATGCATGTCCGCCCGGAGCAGGTGGTGGATTACAAGGCCCTGGTCGGTGATAAATCCGATAATATCCCGGGGGTAGCCGGGGTGGGTGAAAAAACCGCCCAAGCTCTGCTGGAAAAATACGGAACGCTGGATGACATCTACGCCCACCTGGAAGAGATCGAACCCCGCTGGCGGACCAAACTGGAAAACAACAAAGAGATGGCTTACCTGAGTCAGAACCTGGCAGCCATCCGCACCGACCTGCCGATCGAAATCGACCTGGAACAAGCCCGGCCGGATCGCTATGATCCTGAACAAGTGGAGGCCCTTTTCCGCGAACTGGAATTCCGCACCCTGGTCGAAAAGGTCAAAAAATTGACCGGCTCTGCTGCATCATCCGGAACACCCCCGGCAGGTGCGCAGTTGTCTCTGTTCGAGTCACCTGCTGTTTCCATTTCTGCACCACAGGTCAGTTCATCCATCGAAGTTGTAATAGTAGATACGCGGAGTAAGTTGTCCACATTGGCCAGCGAGTTGAATTCGGCCAGGATGATTGCCTTCGATACCGAAACCACTTCCACCGATGAAATCAGAGCAGAGATTGTTGGGATTGCACTGGCTGTTAGAGAAGGGCAGGGGTATTACATCCCTATTGGACATGCAGGCAGCGGCAACTTGCCACTCGATGATGTACTTTCAACCCTGCGGGCCCCGTTGACAGATCCGGGGATTGGAAAGGTGGCACACAATGCCAAGTATGATTACATTGTATTGGCGCAGCATGGCTTGCATGTTGCACCGTTAACTTTCGACACAATGCTGGCCGAGTTCATCGTGGATCCATCTTCGAGGAACATGGGGTTGAAGAATCTTGCCTTCACCCGGTTGGGCCTGGAGATGACGCATATCGAGGCTTTGATTGGCAAGGGAAAGAAGCAGATAAGCATGGCGGATGTAGCCATAGAGTCGGTCGCGCCGTATGCGGCGGCCGATGCAGAAGCCACGCTAAGGTTGGTGCCTGTAATGCGGGTGGAACTCGGTCGCGTGAATGGTGCGAAACTATTGCAGGATATCGATATGCCGCTAACGCCCGTATTGGCCGAAATGGAAATGACAGGTGTTCTGATTGATCCGCATTTCTTCAATGGTTTGGCACAGGAATTGGGTATGCGCCTTGCAGAAATTGAAGAGCGAGTTCATAAGTTGGTTGGCGCAACCTTTAACTTGAACTCTCCTCAACAAGTTTCTGACGCGCTGTTCAACAAATTGGGTTTGAAACCTCCAGATCGAGGTCGAAAAACCGCCACGGGTTTTTATTCCACCGCGGCCGGTGTGTTGGATGAAATGAGTGGACAGCATCCTGTTATTGATTTGATGCTTGAGTATCGCGAGTTGGCCAAGCTTAAATTCTCTTATGCAGATGCTTTACCAGCATCCATTGATACAAGAACAGGGCGTGTTCACACATCCTATAATCAAGTAGGTGCCGTCACCGGGCGACTATCCTCGAATAATCCGAATTTACAGCAAATACCCACCCGTACAGAATTGGGACGCCGGGTCCGTAAAGGTTTCCTGGCCTCTCCGGGAAACGTATTACTCTCGGTGGATTACTCCCAGATCGAACTGCGCATTGTGGCCCAC
>JBFYSM010000246.1:0-5191 GCA_041301605.1 Chloroflexota bacterium
CAACTGTTCTGACGTTTTATCGATGAATGGCTTGTTGTTCAGGCTAAGCAGGTTGATGCGCACATTGTATGCTGCGGCGGTCAGGGAGGCGCGCGCCATAGCCGCTGCAGATCCCGCATCCGTGATGGCGTTGATGTTGCCGAGCGCGGCCAACCGCTCCGCCAGAGCCATGAGGGTAACGGCATGCCGGGCAACGCTGAGGGGCACTTCAGCGGCGTGCAGGGTGGCACCTTCGATGGCATCCTGGCGGGCAGTATTCTGTTCGGCAGTATCCTTTGGTAACTGGAAAGCGGCCATGACTTCATCGAACGCGTCCGCATCCTTCTGGATGGTTTCGGTTAATTCAGCCCGCAGGCGCTCGGCCTGCGCCAGGATTTCCTTTACCTGGGCTTCGACTTCGGCGTACTTTTTCTTCCCAATCGTGAGGTGGGCCACCATGGCGATCAGGGCGGCGGACATGGCCCCGGCGTAGGCGGCAGCCGAACCACCGCCCGGAGCGGGCGTCCCGGCCGCCAGCGCATCCAGGAAGGAAGGCTCAGGCTGGGAAACGATGGCTTTCAGGCGTTCTTCAAGGATCTGCTCGGCCTGGAATCCTTCGAGCTTCAGGGCCTGGAGCGCAGTCTCTGTCAGGGCTTCCTGCGGGATCAACCCGACCACTTCGCCGTGATGGATGTGCACGCCGTACTGCCGGGCCTCCTTGCAGATGGCCTCGACAACCTGCAACACCGGGGTTTTCCGGAAGTTGGTCAGGTTCATGGAAACCTGGGCCTTGCCCTCCACCAGCATCCCCAGCGCTTTCACGAACGGCAACCCGCCGGAAGACTGGCGGATTGCTTTTGCGATGGATTTGGCTATCTCCACCTCTTCCGTATCCAGGTAGATGTTGAACGCGATCAACGGTTGACGGGCGCCGATCACGGTTGCCCCGGCCGGTCCAAGGCTGGCCGGACCGAAATCCGGCTCCCGTTCCGGGTTGGATTCGACTTCCGCTTTGAGCCCTTCGTATTGTCCACGCCGGATATCTTCCAGGTTGCGCCTGTCCGGACGGGTGGCGGCTTCTTCATACAGGTAAACGGGGATGCCCAGTTCGGTGCTTACCCGCTCACCGAGACGACGCGCCATGGCTACGCATTCCTCCATGCTGATATTGGCAATCGGCACAAAGGGGACGACATCCGTTGCTCCCATGCGCGGGTGTGACCCGGTGTGCTGGTTCAGGTCGATCAGTTCAGCCGCCTTGCGGATGCCGCGGAAAGCTGCCTCCTCGACGGCCTTTGGCGCCCCGGCAAAGGTGACCACGGTCCGGTTGTGATCTTCATCCGGGTGAAGGTTGAGCAGGGAAATCCCCTCTACGCTGGTGATGGCCCTCAGGATGGCCTTCACCACCTCCGGGCGACGTGCTTCAGAAAAGTTGGGGATACATTCGATGATCGGATTGGGCATAAAAAAACCTTGGAATGGGTAACTCGGTCAGAATTTGTCTGGCAGGACGCGCCGATTATACACGCATTATTGGATTGCCATCCGCCTTGGCCGCGGGTCGCGCACCAGCCAGATGAGCAGGATGGCGATGATACCCCCGCCTATGGCGGATGTCATGAACGTAACCTGGAAACTGAATGCATCGGCAAGCCAGCCGCCCAGGATGGGGGCCAGGATGGTCGCCGGGGCAACAAGCGTGTTCGATAGGCCGATATAGGTGGGGCGCGTCTCTTCACTGCCGAACTCGGTTGTGATCGCGATACCAGTTGTCCAGTAGGCGACATTTGCCAGCCCCGACAGGATGAAAGCCGGGTACATCCACCCGAGCGATGGAGCGCCCCAGGCCAGCAGGGAACTGGCTACAACGGCCAGCGATCCGGCAACCAGCATGGCGCGGTGGCCGAAACGGTCCCCCAGCCAGCCCATGACGGCGTTCGCGATCGTCTGGGTGACGGTTAGGGCAGCGGTCAGGAACCCGGCAGTCACTTCATCCATGCCGAAGCGGCGCAGGCCATAGATGATGTAAAAGGCGAAGCCCATCGTGGAGAAACTGGACAGGAAACGCACCCCCAGGAAAGCGCTGAAATTGCGGTCCCGGCGCAGGATTTCCAGCCATTCGCGCCAGGGCAGGTGCTGGCGGATGGGGATCGATTTCTCGGTGTCTTCCGGTTCGCGCGTCGATCCAAGGAACAGCATCGAAATGCCCAGCAGTACCGCTGCGAGGACAAAACTCAAAGTGAAATCCGTTCGATCCGGCAGGCGGCTGAGGATGTAACCGGCTGCAATCGCTGTAATGCTGATGCTGATGTTTACCAGGGCAGCCTGCATACCCAGGAATGTACCGCGCCAATCGGATGGGATGATCTTGGCGATCATGCTCTGCCAGGGGTTGGCTGTCAGCCCGGCGCCCAGGCCCTGCCAGAGCAGCAGGAGGAAAGTGAGTGCCAGGGCCATTTTGCTGCCCAGCACCGGCAGGAAAAAAGCCACCAGCGCAAGTCCCAGGAAGGGGATGCGTTCGTGCAGCGTCAGCAGCATCACCAGCGGACGGTAGTGCCGCAGGCGGGCGATCCGGTTGGCAAGGAAGAGCTGCGGCAGTTGCCACGTCACGCCGTGGATGGCAGGGATGATGCCGATCAGCAGGGCCGAATCCGTCATCCGGCTGACGAAGAGCGGAAGGATGGTGCCCATCGAGCCAAAGCCCCAGGCCAGGCCAAAAAAAACGCCGTCAAGCAGGTTGACGAGCAGGTTGTACTTGAAATGCTTCCGGATGGATTGTTCGAGGATGGACATTAGGCCCGATTCTACCACCCTTGACAGGGGAATGTTTTGGGATAAAATAAAAACGAACGTTCGTTCGTATTGGTTTCAGTAGGAAATAGTCAATGGAAGAAGATAACAGCATCTCAAAAGGGGAACGCACCCGGCAGGCGGTCATGGAAGCCGCGTATGGATTGTTCCTCGAGAAGGGATATGCGGCTACCTCCATGCGCCAGATCGCGGAACGGGCAGGGTTGGCGCTGGGGGGGATCTACAACCATTTTACGGGCAAGGAAGCCATATTTTCCGAACTTATCCACGAACGCCACCCATACCACCAGGTTCTGCCGGTCATGCTCAATACGCCGGCAGATGACCCTGAAACCTTCGTCCGTGAAGCAGCCCGGAAGATGGTGGATGAACTTGGCAGGCGTCCGGATTTCATCAAGTTGATGATGATCGAGCTGGTGGAATTCAATGGGCGCAACATGCCGCAAGTCATTGAACGTGTTCTGCCCGAAGTTCTGCCGCTGATCCAGAAGTTCAACGCGCAGAGTGGCCTGTTGCGGGAAATGCCTCCTTTCATCTTTTTTCGCGCTTTTTTAGGATTGTTCTTCTCTTATTACATCACCGAAATGATGATCGCCGGGACACCGGCTGCGCTAACGCAAACGGACGCCCTCGATTATTTCGTTGAGATTTTCTTGCATGGGATTCTCGCTGAAAAGGGAAATTCATGAACAACCGCCTCGCATCCATCATCCGCAAGGAATTCATCCAGATCATGCGCGACAAGCGTACACTGATCATCATCCTCATCATCCCCATCATGCAGTTGTTCCTGCTGGGATACTCCGCCACGACTGACATCCGCAATGTACCCCTGGCGGTGCTCGACCAGTGTCACTGTCCCGAATCGCGCGCTCTGCTGAGCGCCTACCGCGCCGCCGATTACTTCCTCCTGGCATACGATGTTCAATCGGAAGATGAGATCCGGGCGCTCATCGAGCAGGGCGATGCCAGGGCAGGCATCATCATCCCGCCTGATTACAACACCGCCCTGGCGGAGGGGAATGCCCAGGTGGCATTCATCCTGGATGGGTCGGATGCAAGCGCCGGGTCCACGATGTTGGCAGCGGCCACCCTGATCGGCCAGCAGCATGCCACCAGCCTGATGATGGAGAAACTCGAACGCTCCGGCATGGATGTCGATTCCTTCCAGCCCCCGCTCGAAGTCCGGACGCGGGTCTGGTACAACCCGGACCTGGTCAGTTCGTACTTCATGATCCCGGGCGTGATCGGGATGATCCTGTTTGCCATCACATCCATCCTCACGGCCACCGCCATCGTCCGGGAGCGGGAACGCGGCACCATCGAGCAATTGATCGTCACCCCCATCCGCCCGTGGGAATTGGTGGTTGGCAAGATCCTGCCTTATGTAATCCTGGCCCTGATCGATACCTTCGAAGTGCTGGCGGTCGGACACTGGTGGTTCGGTGTGCCGGTGCGCGGTGCGCTGTGGCTCATCGTGACCTGTTCCGGCCTGTTGTTGTTATCCGGTCTCGGGATCGGCCTGTTTGCATCCACCATCGCCAACACCCAGCAGGAAGCCATGCTCACCGTCTGGATGACCCTTCTGCCGAGTATCTTCCTTTCCGGATTTTTCTTCCCCATTGAAGCCATGCCAAAAGTTTTGCAGTGGATATCCTACATCGTTCCATTGCGGTATTACCTGGTCATCATCCGGGCCTTGCTCATCAAGGGCGTCGGCGTTCCGGCCATCTGGCAGGAGATGCTGGCGCTGACCTTGTTCGGCCTTCTGATCCTGGGCGCGGCTGCAGCCCGCTTCCGGAAACGGCTTGATTGAACCTGTAGGACAAATCTTTAGATTTGTCTACAACTACCCAAAACAAAGAGGTTCCCATGACACACAAACGTTCTCCCATCCCTGTCTTCATCCTGTTGGCCCTCGCCATCCTTGTTGGCGGCTACTTCATCATCAGGGGCCTTTCCGACAAGCAGAATGGCGCCCTGACCGCCTCCGGCACCATCGAGGCCGTTGAGGTCACCATCTCGCCCGAGATCGGCGGCAAGGTGGCTGAAGTCTATATGGATGAAGGCGACACCGTCCAGGCTGGCGACCCGCTCTTCCAGATGGATGACACCCTGCTCCAAGCCCAGCGTTCCATTACGGCGGCCAACCTGGATGTGGCGTTCGCCGCGGCGGAGACTGCCAAACGCGCCCAGGAGACAGCCGAAGCAAACTATAACCTGGCTTTCAATGCCGCCCGGGTGGAATCCGCTGCCGCCCGGACCTCGGACTGGCGCGCGGCAAACCCGGCCGGGTACACCCTCCCCGGCGGTTATTTCAGCCAGAACGAAGAGATCGCGGCCGCAACCGCCGAAGTGGATGCGGCCTGTTCGGCCCGCGATACGGCCCAGACTGCGCTGA
>JBFYSM010000250.1:0-13475 GCA_041301605.1 Chloroflexota bacterium
CGGTGTAGGTCATGGTATTGTCGATCGGCACGCCTCTGGCCAAGTTGGCAAAGGCAACGCCAAGCAGCAGGGCAGGCAGGAATGAACCAACGAAAATAGCCCAATCCCACAAAGTCCGCCACTTTGGGTTGGCATCTTTCGAGCGGAACTCGAATGCAACCCCGCGCAGGATCAGTCCAACCAGAAGCAGGAACAACGCCGGGTAGAATCCGCTGAAGAGGGTGGCGTACCATTGCGGGAAAGCTGCAAAGGTTGCCCCGCCAGCAGTCAGCAGCCAGACTTCGTTCCCATCCCAGTGGGGGCCGATGGTATTGATGATGGCGCGGCGCTCCTCATCTTTCTTCCCCAGGAAGGGAAGCAGCATACCCGCGCCGAAATCGAAGCCTTCCAGGAAAAAGAAACCGATCCACAGGATGGCAATCAAAACGAACCAGATGGTTTGGAGAACTTCGTAACTCATGGCTTCCTCCGCTAATTTTCTGTGCCCACAAGGGTTGGGGCGACATCGACCGATTCCTTAAGGGCAGCATCCGGACCGGCTTTGGCGTATTTGGTCAACAGGTAGAGATCCGCGACCATCAGGGCGGCGTAGACAACCGTAAAACCGATCAGACTCATCAGGATGGTACCTGCTCCGAGGTTGGGCGAAACCGCATCCTCGACTTTCAGCAGACCTTGCACGATCCAGGGCTGCCGCCCAGTCTCGGTCAGGATCCAGCCGGTACTGTTGGCAATGTATGGCAGGGCGATCATCAGGGGCATCCATTTCAACCATTTCATTGCCTTGTTGGGCCAGTTCCTGAACGTCAGGAAGAGTGCAAAAAGGGCAACCAGGAACATGATGATGCCAGCCCCGAACATGAGACGGAATGTCCAGTAGGTGATCACCATGAGGGGAACATAATCGCCCGGACCATACTGCTGCTCGTATTCGGCCTGGATATCGTTTACCCCTCTCACTTCACAGTCGAAATTGTTGCAGGCGATGAAGCTGAGCAGTTTCGGGACGCGCCATTCCCAAACCAGGTTCTTACCGGTCAGGTCGCCGATGGTGATGATCGAGAAAGAGGCAGGTTGTTCCGTTTCCCAAAGCGCTTCGATGGAGGCCATCTTCATCGGCTGGTTGGTGACCAGTTCCTGTCCTTGGGTGTGGCCGGCCAGGCCAACGCTGACCAGGGCGATCATCCCGATGATGGCGGCCATTTGGAAGGAAACCTTGAACACCCGTTCATCCTTGTTCTTGCGGAAAAGGTGCCAGGCGCTGATCCCCAGAACGAAGAAAGCCGCGGTCACCAGGCCGGACGAGATGGTATGCCAGAAAAACAACCAGGCTTTCGGGCTGCCGATCAGGGCGAAGAAGTCCACCAACTGGGCGCGGCCGGTGACTGCATTGATCTCGAACCCAACGGGGTGCTGCATCCAGCCGTTGGCGATCAATATCCACAGGGCGGAAAGATTCGAGCCGATTGCAACCAGCCAGATGGATGCCAAGTGAACGCCTTTTGGAACCTTGTTCTCCCCGAAGATCCACAACCCCAGGAAAGTGGATTCCAGGAAAAACGCCAGCAGTGCCTCGATGGCCAGCGGGGCGCCGAAAATATCCCCCACATATCGAGAGTACTCCGACCAGTTCATGCCAAACTGGAATTCCTGCACAATGCCGGTGACCACTCCCATGGCAAAGTTGATCAGGAATAACTTTCCCCAGAATTTTGCCATTTTCCGGTATGTTTCATCACCAGTGCGATAATACCTGGTTTGCATGATCGCGACGAACCACCCAAGTCCCAGTGTCAGCGGAACGAAGAAGAAGTGGTACACCGTGGTGATGGCAAATTGCCATCTCGAGAGTAAAACTGGATCCATATGTTCTGCCTCCTTTAGAAATGAAAGTGTTGTTCAGGCAAGGGCTGCCTCTTGGGCCAAGATATCGAATGTTGTGGAAGATAATTCTTCCAAGATGACTTTCTGCAAGCGTGACCAGCGACCCCGGACCGGGCAATTGTTTTCGAAGGGACAAGCTTGTTCCGTGTGGATGCATTCGGAGATCAGCAGGGATCCCTCGAAGGTTTCGATCACATCTTTCAGGGTAATGGCAGAAGCTGGCCGGGAAAGCGTCACCCCGCCGTCGCGGCCGGGGAATGTCTTAATCAATCCTCCCTGGGCCAGTTGGGCTACAATGCGGGGGAGGAAGGATTTGGGAATCAGCATCTCCCTGGCAATTCGAGCAGTGGGAACGCGGAAATCCTCGGATTGTTGGGCTAAAGCCAGCACAACCCGGATCGCATAGTCTGTTTGGCGGTTTACACGGAACATGGGATACCTTTACAAATATGGTAAACGTTAACTAACATAGTAATCATTTGGCGGAACGGGTGCAAGCACATTCATCACATGTTTTCAAGTAAATTGTCATAAAAACACAACCTGGTTTGCCTGGGTTGTGTCTCTAATAATTCTAATCAGCGCTTACTGCCATCGGGATGGGTTCATCACCGTTGTAGGTGCGCAATTGCGGCCACTTGTTCACGATCAGCCAGACAGAAATGATCACGCCAATCCCACCGGTGATTATCGCCATGGGAACGCCAAGTAACTTTCCCACGATCCCTGCTTCCACCTCGCCCAATTGCGGGCCACCCTGGAAAAAGATCTGGTTGATGCTGATCATGCGGCCACGGATGTGGTCCGGGGTCTGTAATTGGCGGACGGTGTTGCGGATGATCGTGCTGACCGAGTCTGCTGCGCCAATCACGATCAGCGCCAGAAAGGCCAGTACGAAACCGCTTGATAATCCAAACAGGATGGTTGCCAGGCCAAAAATGGTTACAGACACAATAAATATTGGGCCTTGCTTCTTTATTTCAGATACCTGTGAAATGATCAGGGCGGCTGTTACCGATCCAATCGATTGGGCGGATGAAAGGATGCCGTATCCAACCTCGCCTACTTTGAGAATGTCGCGTGCCACGATTGGCATCATGGTATTTGCAGATGCAAAGAAAGTTGCGAAGAAATCCATCAGCATGGTCGAAAGGATGATCGGACGGGAGAAGATGAACCGAAATCCGTCCCGAATGGCTGCGAAACTGATACCAGAGGCTGCTTTCAGGTTTTGTGGAACGTTTCCAATTGCAAGAAGTGCGATGATGACTGCCAGGAAGGAAATTCCATTGATGAGATATGTATATCCCTGGCCGAGGGTGGCAATCACGATCCCGCCCAGCATTGGACCGACAATCGCTCCCGCGTTGATGGAGATCGATTGCATGCTGAAGGCATTCGGCAGATCTTTTGTAGGAACAAGATTGGGAACCATGGCCTGCCGGGCAGGCAGATCGAAGGCCATGGCAACCGCCTGGGCAGCTGTCAGGGCATAGATCCACCAGATTGTGATGTGACCAGTGTAGGTCAATATGGCAAGCGCGAGGGCGATCAGCGCCATCGCGCTCTGGGTGATGAACAGGATCTTCCGGCGGTTGAGGGTATCGGCTACGGGTCCGCCGATCACGGAAAAAAGGATAATGGGCAGAATGCGCGCTAGACCAATCCCGCCCAGGGCCAGTGGATCGGGTTTACCGGTCAGTTCGCGTATATGCCAATGGAGGGCGGATAATTGCATTTGGGAACCGGCGATGGATATCAGGAGGCCGATCCACAGGTACAGGAACTTCCGGTGGCGCAACGATGGTGGAATGTGCAGCGGCATAAAGGTAGGTTGTCCTTCGGTTTGGGTGGATTAAGTTCCCCAGTCTCTCAGGTAGAGAAAATCGTAGCCGACGGTCCTATTGCTGAGCTTGGCAATAGGTGGCAGCATGCGCTTGAACTGGTTCTTGCGGATCCGATCTACCACCTTGTTTACGAATTCTTCGCTAAACCCCGACTCGACGCATTCCCGTGGACTGTAGCGATGGTCAACGAGCAAGTAGAGCAGTTTATCTACTTCCCCGTATGTAAAACCCAGTTCATCTTCGTCCGTCTGACCAGCCCACAGATCCGCGGAGGGCTGTTTATCGATGATTACATCCGGTATACCGAGCGTGTGAGAGAGCTGCCGCACCTGGGTCTTGTAGAGGTCGCCGATGGGGTTGAGTGCGTAGGCTGAATCGCCGTAAACCGTGCTGTAGCCAAGCAGGATCTCGGTTTTGTTGCTGGTGCCGATCACCAATCCCTTGAAGGCCTCTGATTGGTCGAAGATAACGATCATGCGGGCACGCGCCATGATGTTCCCCTTGCGGATTTTTGATATTTCCGGTAGTTCTTCTATCAATGGATCGACCATATCCGTTATCGGGATGGTCAGCGAGGGGATACCCATCCTTTCGATCAACAACTGGGCGTCTTCGAGCGAATCGGGGCTGGAGGATTTGTATGGCATGCGCACGGCCAATACATTTGCAACACCCAGGGCCTCCACGGCCAATACGCACGAGAGGGCGGAATCGATCCCGCCAGAGAGGGCAACCACGGCGCGGGAAAACCCGGCGCGCGTAACTTCCGTCTTGATGAAGCCGGTCAGGATCTGGCGGGCGAGGTCGGTGTTTATCGAGAGATCTATCATTTGAGGTATGGCAGGATTTCCATTTCAACCTGGCCTATCAACGCCTCGTATTCCGGGTCTTTGTGCACGAGCGTGGCCTGGTATTGGTAGGCGACCGCTGCGATCATGGAATCGGCCAGGGAGATATGGTGGTTTGTTTTCAGACGAGCTGCTATGAGCAGGGTTGGTTCATCGAATGCCCAGATGATATTCTGTTGTTTCAAGATAGCCATTCTGCGATCGGCTTCTGCCGATCCTTGCTCTCTGCAGGTGATGTAGTGGATTTCCAGGAGGGTGATAAATGGCAATAGAACTTCCTCTTCATCGATAATTTGTGCGACGCGCTCCTGGCCTTCTTCTTCCTCCATCAAGGTAAAGAGCGCAGAAGTATCAAGAACGAACTTTTTCATGATCGTATTCTGCTTTTCTTTCCGCCAGCAGGCGTTTGGTCAATTTGTAGCCCTTGCCAGACCCGCGTAATGCTTTGACGATATCGGACTGAACGATGATCACCTTGATCGTTTCGCCATCATCCAGCCACACTAACTTGTCCCCTTCCTGTATATTGTGGCGTCTGCGGATCTCGGCTGGAACAACGGTTTGGCCGCGTTTCGTAAGAGTGGTTTCCATTTTACCTCCACACAGCATTATACAAGGCAAAATGTTAAATTACAAGATTAACCTAAATTATGCAAGATTCTATGCAGTTCGTTCTGCACAAGGCTTGTGCGCTCATCTCGCAGCAGCGGAAGCCGGGCGCGCGTGCGGTGCAATTGGGCCAGATCGATTTCGATGACGGCCAACGCTTCCTCGAAATATGGCCCCTGAGCAACCAGGTGGCCGTTCGGATCGAACACGGTCGAGCCGCCCCAGAAGTTCAGGCCATCCTCAAAGCCAACCCGGTTGGCATGGGCAACGAAGGTGGTGAACAGGCTGGCATAGGCCTGGTTGATCTTTTCCACCCAGCGGGCGGACTCCAGTTGCGGTTCGGAGGTCAGGCCGCGCCCCGGCGAAGCGGAGGTGAAGAGCATCAAGTCTGCCCCATCCAGCCACAGCAGGTATGGCGGGGAGGCATGCCAGAAATCCTCGCAGATCAGGATACCCATACGGCCAAAGCGGGTATCGAAGGCGCGCACACAATCTCCCCAGGCAAAGAAGCGGCCTTCATCGAACAGGCCGTAAGTTGGCAGGTAAACTTTGTGATGTATATGGACAATATTGCCCTGCGAGAGATAGGCCGCTGCAATAAAAAACCGGGAGCGTACATCTTCATCCACGAATCCGACAACCAGATCGAGATCCCGGCTGGCTTGGAGCAGGGGTTTGAAGATCGGATCATCCGCAGAGGCGCGGCAGGCGACAGCCGGGACAAGGTCTTGTAAAGCGTAACCGGTCAACGAGAGTTCTGGAAAGATGAGCAGCTCTGCGCCTTGCGACCTGGCATCCTTCACCAGGGACAAGTGCTTTTCCAGGTTGGCTTGAACATCTCCGAGTTTGGTATTGATCTGGGCGAGGGCGAGGGTCAACTTCATGAATCAATCTTACCATAAACATAAACCCTAAAGGTTTTTGAAAACCTTCAGGGTTTACCTGGCGGAGAGGGTGGGATTCGAACCCACGGTGGACCGAAGCCCACAACGGTTTTCGAGACCGTCCCATTCAACCGCTCTGGCACCTCTCCATAAGTGTCAAGCGCCGAGTGTTCCAGTGTCAGGTGTTCCCGTGCCATATCTTGCATCAACGTGGTACTTGACACATGACACGTTAGCACTCCTAACGCGGGCGGTATTATAACTCAGATTTCAATGCTAACGTTCGTCTCTGGATAGTGAACCTTTGTCAGTCTATGATCTTTCAGTTTTTCCTGCAATGCCAGGGCGGCTCTCGGTTCACCGTGAACGAGGAAAACCTGTTTGAGGCTCTTACGGGCGGATAGGGCGTAATCCACGAGCAGGTTCTGCCCGGCATGGGATGAAAGTCCACCGATGGTGGCGATGTCAGCCCGGCGGTAGTGGATTTCGCCGAAGATCTTGATCTGGCGTTCCCGTTCTGCTAGCCGGCGTCCCAGTGTATAGGGAGCCTGCCAGGAGACGATGAGGATGGTGTTCTTGGAATTCTCGATGTTATTCCGCAGGTGGTGGAGAATGCGCCCGGTCTCAGCCATACCTGAGGCAGAGATGATGATGGCTGGTCCCTTGACATTGTTGATCGCCTTGGATTCCTCCACTGAGCGGGTGTAGGACAAAGTCTTGAATTCCAACGCAGGGTGGCGGCGGGAGCGGATGAACTCGTGCGTTTCCTTGTCGTAACATTCCGGATGCTGTTCGAATGCTTCGGTGGCGTTGATTGCCAGGGGACTATCCACAAAGACAGGTATTGGGTGGAGTTCGCCGTTATTGATCATCTGGTTCAGGTAGTAAACGAGTTCCTGCGTGCGTCCAACCGCAAAGGCTGGGATGATCACCTTTCCACCTCGTTTGACGGTCTTTTTGACAACTTCTCGAAATTCATCAAAGGCCGCCTCCACCGGTTCGTGGGTTTTATCCCCGTATGTGCATTCCATGATGAGATACTCTTCGGCCCCATCAGGCAATACCGGATCGCGCAGGATGGGGAGGTCATATCGACCGATATCGCCGGAGAACCATAACCGGAGCTTGCGTCCCTTTTCTTCAATTTCCAGGGATACGGCTGCCGATCCCAGAATGTGGCCGGCCTCGATGAACCGGGCAATCACTCCCGGCACTGGTTCAAAAGGCTGCGTGTAGCGAAAACCCCGAAACTGGTCACTGACCCTTTCGGCATCTGCAATAGTATAAATGGGTTCGATCGGCGGTTCGCCGCGCTGTGCCCGCTTTCGGTTGACGAATTCCGCATCATATTCCTGGATATGGCCGGAATCGCGCAGCATGATATCGGACAGGCTGACGGTAGCTTGCGTTGCGTAGATCAAGCCCGTGAAACCACTCTTGACCAAATTGGGCAGGTTGCCACTATGGTCGATATGGGCATGCGAAAGGATGACCGCATCAACCGTACGAGGATCGAAGGGAAAATGACGGTTGCGTTCGTAGGCTTCCGCTCGACGGCCCTGGAAGAGGCCGCAATCCAGAAGCAGGCGCGTACCGTTTATTTCCAGTAGATGTTGTGAACCGGTGACGGTCTGTGCAGCACCGTGGAAGTGGATGTGCATGGATTACCTCGCGGATTTCAGGGATGACAGGATGGTTTCTCCGTATCGTTCGATGCGCCAGGGAGAATCCGGCATACAGCCTTTCAGCGCTTCGATATCCTGCGGGTTAAGTTCGGCGATGGTGTGCAGGAAGGCCCTTGGCAGGATGATATCCGATTCCACCCCCAGGGATTGGGCGGCGAGTTTGCGCCATTTTTTCAGCGCTTCCTGGCGGCGTAGAACGGCATCACTCCTGCGACGCTGGTCCGGGATGCGGATCGGTTGTACCGCAAGCCCGCGCTGGATGGCGCGCAGCAGGTCATGGCCGAAGAGTTGGATCTGGCGATCGGTCGCGCCGGTTGCTTCCAGGTCGCGGGCGCTTTTCGGGGCGCGCTGGGCAAGGCTCATCAGCATGCCCTCGCCGATAACTTTGAACACCGGACGATCCATCCGTTCGGCCTGTTTTTCGCGCCAGGCGCAGAGTTCGTTCAGGATGGCTGCCTGGCGCGGGGTCAACTTGCGAGCCCCGCTCACCCGCAGCCAGGCCGGTTCCGCCGGATTGCCGTTCTGGTTGACATGGTGGCTGATGCGGACGAATTCCTCGTGCGCCAATTCCCAGAGGCCCTCCTGGAGCAATTCGGCGTGGAACAGATCCCGCAGCGCCCGCAGGAAGTGGCTGTCCTGACTGGCGTATTCGAGCATATCCGCCGGCAGGGGGCGTCTGCCCCAATTGGCTTTCTGGTGACGTTTATTGACTTTGATCCCGAATTTATCTGCCAGGATGGAATCCAGCCCAACCTGTTGGTACCCCAGGATGCGTGCGGCCTGCATGGTATCGAAGATGTTTTCAGCCTGGATATCGAAATCGCGCCGCAGGCCGATCAGGTCGTATTCGGCGGCGTGGAAGATCTTTTCGATGTTGGAACTGGCAAATATGGGCGCGAGCGGGGAAAGATCGGGGAGGGCTAGCGGATCGACCAGGAAATCCTGCTCTGGCACGGAAATCTGGATAAGGCAGACCTGCTCGCGGTAGGCGTAGAGCGAATTGGATTCGGTATCCACCGCCAGGCGCGGTTCCCGTTGCAGGCTGTGGGCCAGGCGCTGTAATCCTTCCGGTGTGGAGACCCAGGCCGGCGGTCTTAAGGGGATCGTTTCCATTATCCTTGATTATACCGGACTCCCGCCGGGCATTTCCTGGCTCTCTTGGAGTTGCCTTGATGGATGGAAAGATATGGGGTATGGGGAGGGCGAAGCCCGCCCCATACCCCCAATTTCCTTCCTCTTCCGGCGATTCCCAAAGAACCCATTTCCTGAGGTTCTTTGGGAATTACAGGGTAATCGCATTTGGTAACACGCACCCAAAGCCGGCGGACTAAAGTCCTACCTCATTGCATGGAAGCGGTTTCGACAAGGTCTCGGCAAGCTCGCTCCAACGGCTCAACCCACCGCCTTCGGGCTTAGCCCCGCAGGGGCTTTATCGCACTGAGGCGGGGATTTATCCCGCCGAAAAGGTGAAATGCGATTGCCCTGTTGGGAATAAGCGTAGTGAGGCAGGAAAACGGAGATTCCCCAAGAGCCTATGGGATTTGTGTTGATTTCACATGCTGAATCTCACCTCCCCATAGGTACAAAATCGGTTATAAAAGATACGTGAAAAATACATTATTACGAGTTTTTTCCTACCTGAAACCCTACTGGAAACTGGTGACGGGCACCTACCTCACGATGATCGCCATCCAGGGTTTCAACATCCTCATCCCCCAGTTCATGCGCTGGATGATCGATGAAGGGATCGGTAAACAGAACCTAACACTTCTGGGTTGGTCAGTGACTGGGCTGTTGGCCCTTACGTTAGTCAAGGGTGTATTCACGTACTTCGAAGGCCAATGGTCGGAAACAGCCTCGCAAAGTGTGGCGTATGATGTCCGCAATGCCATTCAGAAGAAATTGACCTCACTCTCTTTCTCTTTCCACGATACCACCGAGACCGGCGAACTGCTTTCACGCTCCATCCAGGATGTGGAGCGTGTCCGGTTCCTGACCGGCCGCGCCGCCCTGCGCCTGCTGGAGGGGACATTCATGTTGATCGGTACCGCCATCATGCTCTTCGTCATGCAGCCGAGCCTTGCGGCGCTGGTCATGTTGATGATGCCTTTATTGATCATCCAGGCACTGCGTTTTGGGCGGGTATTCCGTCCATTATCGCTGCGCATCCAAAAGCAACTGGCTATCCTGACCACACAGGTGGAGCAAAACCTGCGCGGCATCCGCGTGGTCAAAGCCTATGCCCAGGAACAAGCTGAGATTGAGCGTTTCGAGAAGGAGAATACGCACTGGTTCAACCTGTCATCGCGCGGGGCGCGATTGCAATCAGTCAATGCCCCATTGCTGCTCTTAATTGCCAACCTGGCAACGGTACTGATCATCTGGTATGGTGGGACGCTGGTGATCCGCGGCCAACTGAGCGTGGGGGAACTGGTGGCCTTCACCGCCTATGTGGCCCAACTGGTGGAACCGGTGCGCCGCCTGGGGTTGATCATTCCCGCGGTTGCGATCGCCAGCTCGGCCGGGGAACGCATCTTCGAGATCCTCGATACCGCCCCGGATGTCCAGGATGAACCGGATGCCCGGCCGCTGGAAACACTGGAGGGAGCCGTTCGCTTCGAGAATGTTTCGTTCAGTTATGGCGGGAAACAGGAACTGGTCAATGTGCTCAAGGATATCGATTTCGAGGCCCGGCCCGGGCAGATCGTTGCCCTGCTGGGAACGACCGGTTCCGGAAAGTCCACAGTTATCAGCCTGATCCCGCGCTTTTACGATCCGACCAGCGGGCGGGTGACCATCGACGGCCAGGATATCCGCAAGGCGACCATCCGCTCGCTGCGTAAGCAGATCGGCATCGTCATGCAGGAGACATCCCTGTTTGCAACCTCGGTGCGTGAGAACATTGCCTTTGGAAAACCCGAAGCCAGTAACGAAGAGATCGTTGCAGCCGCCAGGGCGGCCCAGGCGCATGACTTCATCCTGCAGATGAAAGATGGATACGATACACGGGTAGGCGAGCGCGGCGCCACCCTCTCCGGCGGGCAGAAGCAGCGCCTGGCGATCGCGCGGGCGCTGCTGATGGACCCGCGCATCCTGATCCTGGATGACGCCACGGCCTCGGTGGATACGGAGACCGAGAGCCTCATCCAGAAGGCTTTTGAGCGCCTGATGCAGGGGCGCACAACTTTTGTGATTGCCCATCGCCTGGGCACGGTCCGCCGCGCTGATACAATCCTTTTATTGGATAAAGGCAGCATCGTGGCGCGCGGGAAGCATGAAGAACTCCTGCGTATATCACCGCTGTATAACGAAATCTACCACCGCCAGTTGAAGCCGCAGGAAGAAGGTAAGGATGTGTAATAATCAAGGTGGAAATTGCTGGTTGAGTAGGGCGGTGTTCTTCCGCCCGTATCGAAACCAGCAATCCCGGATCTCGATACGCCGGGAAAGCACCGGCTACTCGACCCTCGTTGCTTCTTTTACTGGAATGAAAGCCATTCAGGAGTTCTCAGGATGAGCTTCTCCTTCACGCCATCCATGGGGCCGCGCCACGCGCTGGATACCTTCGGCGGCAAGGAACCCGAAGGCGGGGAAGTCCTCAATCGGCGCGTGATCGTGCGTATGCTGGGTTTCCTGCGTCCACACCGCTGGAAGATGCTGGCCGCGTTTTGCCTGATGCTCGTAGAGTCAGCCATGACGCTGGCGATTCCGTACCTGCTCAAGGTTGCCATCGACCAGAATATTGCCATCGGTGACCTGCACGGCCTCCAGCAAACGGCGGTCACGACCGGCATCGCTTATATCCTGCTCTATCTCTCGACCAGCGGGGAACGCTACCTGCTCTCATGGGTCGGCCAGCACGTGCTGGCCACCATGCGCTTGCAGCTCTTCCGGCACATCCAGAAGCTGGCGGTGGGTTATCACGATACCCATATCGTCGGCGTAACCGTCTCGCGCGTCATGAACGATGTGGCCGAGATCAACGAACTGCTCTCCCAGGGTGTCATCACCCTGCTGGGCGACCTGCTGGTGCTGGTCGGCATCCTGGTGGTCATGCTGACCATGAGTCCCAAACTGGCCTTGCTGACCTTTACCATCCTTCCGCTGATGTTCCTGGCTACCTGGTTGTTCTCGCGCCAGGCCCGGCGCGCCTTCCGCGAGACGCGCTCGCGGGTGGCGGCAGTGGTCGGCAACCTGGCCGAGGATATCAACGGTGTGCGCGCCATCCAGGCGTTTTCCCAGGAGGATACATCCCAGCAGCGTTTCCAGGAGATCAACGTTGCCAACCGGGATACGTACATCAACGCCATGTCACTTTCTTTTATCTTCTTGCCCTCGATCGAATTCATGGGTATCCTGGCGACCGGGATCGTGTTGGGCGTGGGCGGCTGGTGGGTGATCCAGGGATCTGTGACGCTGGGTGTGTTGGTGGCGTTCCTGTCGTATGTGACCCGCTTCTTCCAGCCCATCCAGGAGCTCAGCCGCCTGTACACCACCCTGCAATCTGCCATGGCAGGCGGTGAACAGGTCATTAAGTTATTGGAAACCCCTGCCGAAGTGGCGGATGCGCCGGATGCAATCGAACTGCCGCCAATCCGGGGCCAGGTTGTCATGGAAAATGTTTCTTTCTGCTACCGGGAGGATACGCCTGAAATCTTGCATGATATCAACCTGTCCATCAAGCCCGGCGAGACCATTGCCCTGGTCGGTCCGACCGGCGCGGGGAAAACGACGATTGCCAATCTGGTAGCCCGGTTCTATGATGCAACCCAGGGCGCAGTCTGTATCGATGGGGCCGATGTACGCCGGGTGACGCAGGCATCCCTCCACCGGCAGGTTTGCGTGGTGCCCCAGGACCCGTTCCTGTTCTCGCGCACGATTGCGGATAACATCCGTTTTGGGCGGCCGGACGCCAGCGACGATGCGGTCATTGCGGCAGCCAAGATGGCCAACGCCCATGATTTCATCGCTTCCCTGCCCAAGGGTTACCAGTCCCGTATCCTGGAAGGAGGCGTCAATGTATCGGTGGGACAGCGCCAGTTGTTGAGCATTGCGCGGGCAGTATTAGCCGACCCGCGCATCCTGATTCTGGATGAAGCCACGGCCAATATCGATACCGTTACCGAGGCGTTGATCCAGAAGGCGCTGGAGAAGCTGCTGGCCGGTCGGACGGCGATCGTGATCGCGCACCGCCTGAGCACCATCCGCAACGCGGATTGCATTTACGTGGTGGAGGATGGCCGGATCGTGGAGCAGGGTAAGCACCAGGAATTGCTTGACAAACATGGTTTGTATGCCGACCTGCACGCTCGGTTGTTTATGGATGATAGGGGGAGAGAATAAAAACGGCAGCTAACGACAAGGCTCACCGGCCGAGTGGCGCAGGCAAGACTTCTCTACCAGCCATAACCATTTCAGGAAAACCGCACCGCATATCCTCCGCGCGAAGCGAGGTCAGGTGGAGCCAATGTTAGCCATGCCTGATGGTGTCGCCTCCTCGCTTTGCTCTGTACTATTTCCAGGAAGGAGACAATTTCTGTAATAGCAAGAGCATGTCAGGGGAAGAGATCAGCTCTCTGCGAACATAATCACCGGAATATATTTCTACATGGTACTTTGTTAGTATAAAAGGGTCGATATATTCGTAAATTGGCACATAGTATTGCCGGAAACGATCATCATCATCGAGATTAACTGCATAAGCCCAACTCCCATGAA
>JBFYSM010000254.1:0-15304 GCA_041301605.1 Chloroflexota bacterium
GCCAGCTTCACCCCAGAGGGTATCATCCCAGAAGAGCCGCCGGGCGGCCTGCTCATAATATTCGGCAGCATCGGAATAGCGATCTTCGGTGGCGGCCAGTTCAGCATCTTGCTGATAACGCACCCCACTGGCTACAAGCGGGGCAGCAACCAGGGTGAACAAAGCAGCCAGCAACAGGCCATTTGCAAGAGTCCGGAGGTACTGCATGGTGTAATTATATCGCTGCGTAACAGCGATTTTCTATAAAAAGCAGTATAATCATTTTAGGACTTACGCAGTTCAAGGGGGTTGGGAGTGAGGTGGGCGGGTTTCGCCTGCCCACCTCACCCCCCGAATCCATCCCAACTGCGTAACTCCAACGTTTTTGAAAACATGATTTCGGGATTATGATATGGAATCTTTTCTGAACGAAATCTCGGCCCTCTTCACAACTTCCCCGGGAAACCTCGTCTATCATCTCGTGTTGGCTTTTTCTGTTGCCGGCGCATTGCAGGGGGCAATTACACACTGGCGTACAAGCGGCTTTCCGCAAGCCAAGCGGACATTGATTGGCCTGGGAATTTTACTTGTCCTGCAATTGGTTTTGTTCCTCGTCAGCGGCTTGGCCTGGATCGGTTTATTGGATATCCAGATATTCCTCCCATCCATCGACCGGGCCGTAACCCTGATAAGCCTGGTTTGGATTACCTGGCTGTGGGCTTTCCCTGAACCCGCGCGCCCGGCCGATACAGCCAATGTATTGATGAGCTTGCTGGTTTTTGTTTTCATGGGTTTATCGATTGCATTCTGGCAAGAGAGTGGATCAACAACCATAACAGGCCTTTCCGTGCTCGATTTTATCTGGCAGGTGCTGACACTTGCCTTCCTGGTACTGGCGTTGTTCGCGACTGTCATTCGCAAGCCCAATGGCTGGGGAAACGGCACGGCTATGCTGTTACTATCTTTTTTGGGGCACCTGTTCTATATCCTGCTGCCCAAACCGGATGGGGATTTCCCGGGGATCGTGCGCCTGGCTCAACTGGCCGCTTATCCCATGTTGCTGACCCTGCCACAGCGTTTCCCCTCGCCCGTGAAACACTTGAAGGCCGTCAAGGAAGATCTAACCATCCCAGAACGGCGGCGCTACAGCACGGACCCAAAAACCTTCCATGCCCTTCTGGCCCTTGCCGCCGAATTGGACAACGAACTGCTTGGTCAAGCGGTAACACGATCCATTGCCCAGGCCATGCTGGCAGATTTGTGTTTCCTCATTCGCATCACTCCAGAAAAGCGTTTGTTCATCAATTGGGGATACGATCTGATCCGGGAAGAAGCACTGGAGAGCACGGATCTGGATTCCGATGCTGCTCCATTGCTTGCGAGTGCCATCCTGCGTGGCCGCCCATTGCGCCTGCCGGCCAGTGGCACTTCGTCGGACATGAAAGGGCTGGGGCAGATCCTGGGCCTGAGCAACCCGGGACATTTGATGAGCGTACCAATCACAAAATCAGGCCAGGAAACGATGGGCTCGATCCTGCTCCTTTCCCCATACTCGAACCGCCTATGGAGCCCGGATGATCAATCATTCCTCGGCAACGTAACCTCGCTCCTGGCCCCTATCATTGAGCGTGGCGAACGAATGGATACGCTTTCACGGGAACGTGATAAAGCCACGCATGCAGCCAGCGCAGCACATGCCCAGGCATCAGATGCCCAAAAGAAATATGACGATCTACTCCAACAGTTTGAGATTGCCCGCAAGGAAATCGTGGAAAACCAGAGACAGGCCGAGAATATGGCAGCCCTCCTGGCTGTGCAAGAAGAATCCCAGCAATTGATTGCTCAATTGCAAATCGAGAACGAATCCTTGCGGAAATCTGCAGAGGGACTCGGTTCAACCACCAGTACCAGCCATTTGGAAAATGAACTGAAACTGACACTGAAGGAAGTCGCCCGTCTTCAAAATGCCCTGGCCGACTCCAATGTCAAGATCCTGGAACTCGAAAAGCAGTTTTCATCACCTGTCTCGCACGAACAAACCGAAGTGATTGCTTCCATCTCCCAGGAATTGCGCCAGCCAATGTCTTCCATTATCGGTTATACCGATCTTCTCCTGGGTGAATCGGTAGGTATCCTGGGCGCGCTCCAACGAAAATTCCTGGAACGCATCAAAGCCTCCACCGAACGGATTGGTGGGTTGATCGATGATCTCATCCAGATCACCACCCTGGAAAGCGGTGCGCTGGAAATCAAACCGGAACCCATTGATCTGAACCTGATCATCGATAATGCCATGGCATACACCAGCACACAAGTGCGTGAAAAAAACATCACCATCCGGCTGGATATTGCCGATGCGCCTCCCCACATCCTGGCAGACCGGGAATCCTTTCAGCAAATCCTGATCCACTTGCTGCAAAATGCCAGTTCTGCAACCCTGATCGAGGGTACCATCTCGCTGCGCATAAAACTTCAAAAAGAAAACGATCAACAATACATCCTGATGCAGGTCAGCGATACGGGCGGCGGTATCCCAACCGAGGATCTCCAGCGCGTTTTCGAGCGGCGTTACAGGGCAGATAACGTACTGATCCAAGGGCTGGGGGATACAGGGGTTGGCCTGTCCATTGCCAAAACCCTGGTTGAAGCGCAAAATGGACGTATTTGGGTGGAGACGGAAATGGGCCAGGGCTCCACATTCAGTGCATTGCTGCCTGTTTTTCCGGCCGCGCAAGAAAATGGGTGATAGGTACTCATGCGCTCCTTACAGCAACTCATCTCCGGACTCCTGGTTGCCTTGGCCTCTCTGGGAATTATCGTTGGAGGCCTTTCGCTATCCCTGGCCGAAGGAAAGTTGTTCGGGACCACTACTCCAACATTCACATCCAGTGCAACGCCGTATACACCCATTGCAGGCTACACTCTCCCACCCCCACCGCCATCAGAAACTGCCACACTGCCACCTCCCCCAACCAATTGTCCAATCCCCACCGGTTGGATCCCTGTAGTTGTCCAGCCTGGTGATAGCATGTCCAGTTTGGCAAGAACCTACCAGACCAGCCCCGAGGCTTTGGTACAAGCCAACTGCTTGATGACAACCAGTCTGTTCCCCGGGGTCATCCTGTATGTTCCTCCCATCCCGACAAAAACCTCCATACCTTGCGGGGCGCCGGCCGGATGGGTGAAATACATCATCCAACCGGGCGATACACTTTACGGCTTGAGCAGAAGCTATGGCATCAGCGTTCAGGAACTACAACGTGCGAATTGCATGGGGAATTCGACATTGCTTGTGGTCGGCAGAACGATCTACGTGCCACCTTGGGCTCCAACACCGCCCACTCCAACACGGACGGGCACACCAACCAGAACACCTACCATTCCACCTTTTACGGCAACCCCCACGCAATCGACCCAGCCAACAGATACGGAAACGCCGGTGTTTACCGATACTCCTACATCGACGCCAACATCAACAGAAACTGACCCACCAGAACCATCTCCAACTCCAACGGATACTCAAACGCCATAGCCCAACTACAAGCATGGTATAGCTTGCGCTCATGCACCTTCGCTCATTCTTCCTAACATTCTCGCTTGCCGCATTCGTTGCCTGCAGCGCACCCGTAAACTTGCCGGCACAGTTTGCCACGCCAACTGAACCCCTGCTTGTCAGTGTTCCACCCGATGCAACCAGCACTCCCACCCCATTCCAGCCTTTATTGATAACCGAAACAGCAACACCGTTATCCTATACGCCCCCCCCTTCTCCTACTCCGTTGCCGAGCGCGACATCGACTCCCTACCCATATGACCCCAATGCCCTCCTGCCGGGGACATCCATACCGACGGAGTTCTACCAACCGGATTACGCCCCTCCGCCCTTTCCGGTCATGA
This sequence comes from Chloroflexota bacterium, assembly GCA_041301605.1. Lineage (GTDB taxonomy): Bacteria > Chloroflexota > Anaerolineae > Anaerolineales > Villigracilaceae > VGNO01. The sequence goes on from JBFYSM010000254.1 coordinate 3,877, forward strand.
CCGACCAGGAGACAGTAACCTTCCTGCTGCTTGGTTCAGATAAACGACCTGGCGCCAGTTACCGGACAGATACGATCGTTGTCGCGGCACTCCGCCCCAAAACCGGACAGGTGACGCTCATCTCCATCCCGCGAGATCTGTGGGTCTACATCCCGGGTTGGGGCATGAACAAGATCAACGCTGCCTACCAGCACGGAGAATTGCAGGCGAAGGGAAACGGGTCACAAGTCCTCAAGGATACCATCCTGTACAACCTCGGCATCCGAATCGATCATACGGCGATGGTCGAGTTCGATGGATTCCGGCGCATCGTGGATACCCTGGGCGGGATCGATGTGCCAGTTTATTGCCCCTACACGGACTGGCGGCTGATCTCGCCCGAATTGGATCCGCTCAACGAGAATAACTGGGCACTCTATACCGTGGGACCTGGTTTGGTGCACATGGATGGTGACCTGGCGCTCTGGTATGCCCGTTCCAGGTTGAAATCCAATGATTATGATCGTGGCCGCCGCCAACAGGAAGTTCTGCGCGCCATCTACGCTCGCGCTTTGAGCACAGATACCATTGCACGCATTCCGCAACTATACGCTGATTTCAGTTCGACAATCGTTACAGACCTAAGCCTGGGTGACATTCTCAGCCTCGCACCTCTCAGCCTGCACCTCAACAATGCCGATATCCGCAGTTACTACATCCGCCCGCCCTTGATTGCCGGTATGATCAACGAAAAGGGCACCTACATCCAGATCATCAACCGTGATGCCCTGCAGGCCATGCTCCAGAAGGCGCTCAGTTCCTCCCCGCCCCTGCAAGAGGAGTCGAAACTCCTGGTCGAGGTGCGCAATGGCACCCTGTACGAAGGCTGGGATGCATTGGCTGCTGAAAGGTTGAACTACGCCGGTTACGATACACGCCTGGCAGAATCCGAACAGCGCGATTTCACAACCACCCTGCTCTATGATTTGACTGCCATGCAGGACCCGTCCCGGGCAGCTTCCCTTCTTGCCATCCTTGGCCTGCCGCAATCGGCGCTTGTATCGTTCCCACAGCCGGAAAGCGAAGTCTCTTATGTGATCATCTTGGGGACAAATTATCAACCCTGCTTCAAGCCGGAAAACCTTTCACCCTGACGGGAAATGCGAGAACGAGCCACCCAGCGTAAACCAATTGACTTTTCCTCGATTTTACGCTAAACTATGCGCAGAAATTAATCTATCCGCATATTTCACGGGAGGTTCCCATGTCCACCCCATCTGATACCGCCCACCTGACCCCGCATACTGCCCTGGCTCCTGCCCTCAACGCCTGGGAAATTTTCCTCAACGACCAGGGAAGGTCTCCATACACGGTAAAAGCTTTCCTATCCGATGTCCGGCTGTTGGCTGATTACGTGCCTCCTGACCAGACACTGGGTGCCATCACCACTGCCGACCTGAACGGTTTCCTTCATTGGATGGAAAACGAACGCGGTGTTCCCTGTTCCCCAAAGACCCTGGCTCGGCGGATCACATCCATCAAATCTTTCTTCCGCTGGCTGCATAAGGGAGGCGTGCTGGTGGTTGACCCGGCTGAGAAAGTCGTCCAACGCTCGGTGATCAGCCCCCTGCCCGAGGTTCTGACAGACGATGAACTGGAAGCGGTGCTCCTGACCGCGGATCGACACCGCCGTGGAGCAAAGCCGGATGCGCGTCCATACGCGCTGCTCGCCCTTTTACTGGCAACTGCCATCAAGAAATCCGAATGCCTGGGCATCCACCTCAACCATATCGACTTGGATGCCCCCGAAGGCCCATTGGTCTTCATCCGCTACGCCAGCCCCGCCAACCGCTATAAGGAGCGGAAAATCCCCCTGCCCAACGACTGGGGCACCGCCTTCGATGAGTATGTGACGCAATACAACCCGATTGACCAACTCTTCCCATGGTCTCCTCGCCGATTGGAGTACATTCTAGAAGATATAGGCAAGGAAGCCGGACTGACCAAACACCTCTCGTTCGATATGTGCCGTTGGACCTCTGTTTTGCAGGATTATCTCAACAACATGGAGCATGAAAAGATCCGCCAGAAATTGGGCATATCGAAGATCCAGTGGCGCGAAATCCATATGAAATTACGCCAACTGGCCGAAAGAAGTGTGTGAATCAAAGACCGGGTTCCCAAAGAACCCGGTCTCTGTTACTATCCAACCAGAAGCCGCTTTAGAACCAACTTCAAAACCCGCTTTGTCTTATCTGTAACCCGGAACGGGTGCGCCGGGCGGTAGCCTGGAACCCAGGCAACTGCATCTCCCACGCACACGAGCGGCCACCTTGCGCGGGCCCGTTTGGGCAATTTGGTATTGACGAAGAAATCCTGCATTTTTATGGATTTTCCATCCATCCCCAGGGGTTGGAAGCGATCGCTTGCTTGACGGGAACGGACTGTGAGATGATTACCCGTTAAATCGGCATCCAGCCATGCCGTCCATGGATCGGAATCTACCGAATAGCGACCGGCGAGCAGTTGTACCGTAAACAGCCAGCCATTACCTAACTCATATTCGCCAACCGTTACTTCCACGGGTTCCGTGACCTGTGGCCAGTGCTCGGCAGGCAGATCTGCTTCCCAGGTGGTGAAAATGATTCTTTCGCCCTCCAAAAGGGCATAAACCCCGCCGACCAGATCCACCCGGTTGGATATGGCCCGATCGCCTCTTTTTTCCAATAGGGTAACCGCGCGTTGCAGAGTATCGTAATCCACATCCACCAGCCCACCCAGCACGGAATGGATCGCCAGCCGGAACAGTTGGCGCAATATGGCTGGCTGGAGGCCGCTCAACACCGATACCGAAAAGGCCAGGAAGCCATCCCCACTTGCAACCAATGCCCTTGCCCAGACATGATCCACAACTGAACTGACCGCCTCGTAATCCTCGGATACCGTTCTGACCATCCGCAGCAATGCAGCCTTGAACTTCGGATTGTAACTCTCCATCTCCGGGATCAAGGAGTGTCGGATGCGGTTGCGCATGTAGGATTGATCGCTGTTGGTTGCATCGTAGACAGGTTCCAGCCCATGTTCACGGCAGTATTCATCCACTTCATTGCGCCAGATATGCAGCATCGGGCGGATGAGCGGAACCTGTGCATCAAATTCCAGCAACCGTGTAACCCCCTGAATCCCCCGTAACCCCGCCATGCCTGTCCCACGCAGCAGGTGCATCAAGACAGTTTCCACCTGGTCATCGGCGGAATGGGCAGTGACGATCCCACTTGCCCCATGCTTTCTTGCAAGGCCATACAGGAAACGATAGCGCAGCGTTCGGGCAGCTTCTTCAATGGAAATCCCTTTTTCGACTGCGTAAGCCCTCACATCACCACTTGCGGTCAGGAACGGCAACCCCATCTTCTCGACAAGAGAACGAACATAAACAGCCTCGGCATCCGCTTCTGGCCTGAGCTTGTGGTTGAAATGGGCAACGATCACATCAACGCCAGGTAGCTGGCGCATGAGATCCAACAGGCACAGGCTATCAGGTCCGCCAGAAACAGCGGCAAGATAGCGGTGCATGGGGGCAAATGCAAAGGATAGTTGGATGTTTGAAGGCATAGAAAACCAATCCGCCTCTATTGTAGCAGATTAGCACAACATACAAAAGATTTGAATCGTTACAGACTCAAGGAATCCATCATATCCATATACGCCCCCTCGATCAGATCTTCCTCGTGAATCCCCAGTTTCTGCATCAGGTTTTCGGCGATCGCCAGTCCATCTGCATCGTTCTGGCCTTCCCGCATCACCACTTCCAGTTCGATGAATTCCCCCAGTCCCTCCACCTCATCCATGTGGATACGCGTCTGCCCAACCAGGTAGAGACGGCGCGTCTTCTTTACAACACCCCGCACACCCAGGGCTTTTGCCAGTACATCTGCCAGGATATCTGGCTGGCCGGTTTCGCAGATAAAATAATCGGAGCGCTTGGGTCCGGATGCATCCGGGCGGGTGTAGAAAACCAGTTGCCCGTGGCCATTGCCCAGGTCACGGAGTTTGAACCGCCCGCTTGGCACATTGAAAAATGTGTCCACCTGTGGGATAACCTGGCATGGTGTGTCACTCAAGCCTTCAGCCAACTTTCCTTGTTCCTCGAAATCCCTGGCAAGGGCTTTGACCTCGATGTTAGTCGCCATCCGTCTTTTCCTCCTCCGTTTCCCCGGCCAGCGCCAGGATACGCTGGCGAATATCGCTCGAAATCCACATCCCTGCCCGTTCGAAGCGATCTACATACCGGGCAATATCCGGGATCAGGGCGCGCTGCCTGGCCTCCAATAATACCGCCAACGTACCCCAGACCGTCAGGCCAGCCAGGCGGGCAGCCTTGCGCGCACCGCCATCATCAAGTAAAAGGATACAAGGCTGGTTCTCAAGCGCCAGCGAGGTGGTCAATAGATCGCCCTTACTCATATCGATCGACATCCATGCATTGGGAATGGTCAATTGCGGATCGGAGAATTGGATCCACTCGATATCCAACAGGTGGGGAACATCGAAACCGATGAAGATGGCTGCCTGTAACTCCTCCAGCACATCTGACGAAACCAATACATCATCGAACATCTGAGGAAGCCAGTGCAGGCCATTGATGCGGTGCAGGTAAACCAGGGGGGTCATCCCACACACGACCTTACTCATGGCGTTTTTCCAGTTCGCGCAACTCATCCATCAGCGGGAAGATCTTGTAAAAACCCAACCCGAGCAGGAACTCGACCCGCGAGAGGCCGGCCAACCTGGCAGCCCGGTCGGCCGATAGACGACCGGATGTAAACATTTGCACCGCCAGCATGGCTCGCACCTCCCGCCAGGCAGGCCGGGTCTTGGCGCGCTCGGTGATCAATGCCGTATCCCTTAATTCGGATGTGACTGGCGGCTTGATCCTTGGTGCCACTTTCTTGGGTTCGGTTTGGACGCCCGGCAATCGGACAGGCGCATCCGGTCGTACAACCGCCAGGATCTCGAAATCGATATCCACATAGGGTAGATCGTCCTGGATGCGGCGTTTGCGGCCAGGTATGAAACTGTTTATCCAAGGGTCGCCTCCCTCAGGGTTGAAATGAGGCGAAAATTCATCGTACAGGTTGATCTCCAGCAGTTTCAAGAAGTTCGGAACCTGCGTTATCCAAAAGACGCCAATCGGATTCTCGGTTTTATATCCGCTCAGGAAGTTACGCATGAAATGACGGGCAAAGACATCCTTATCCTGCCCTTTGTACTCCACCAGCGCGTCGAAAAGCACGATCGAGATATCCATGACCGACCAGCCATAGCAACAATCATCGAAATCGAAGAGGGTGATGGTGCGCGTCCGGGGCTCGACAAAGAAATTTGCAAAGTGCAAATCCGCGTGGATCATATGGTATTCATCCCCGCCGCGCGGCAGGTTTCGGATCCGTTCCAGGATCGCGGCCTGCTTCGGTTTCAACCAGGCCTGGCTCAACTCCGGACGGTTGAACAAGTTCCCGCCCATGAACCACTCGGGACGGCGCATCCCGGCGGAAGGGGTGTACTTCCTCGCCAGGTTATGCATCTTGCCAACTGCCTGGCCGAAGGTTTGGATCAACGGGGCATCCCATTTTTCCATGGGGAGCTTCTCCGAGAGCACACCCGAGGCTTGCTCGCAAACAAGAGCCTGCCACTCCCCTTTTTCACCTGGGATGATATCGACCAGCTCCCCATTATCGAAGGGGATGGGAGTGATGACATCAGCGCCATTTTCGGCCAGGTATTTTACCCAGGCCATAACAGCCTGCTGGGAATGCAAATCCATCCCAGCTTCTGGTGGAACCAGGCGCAGGACCAGTGCCCGCCCGTCCCGCTCGAACCCATAGACGCGCGAAACATGCCCACCGCTCAAGGGTTGGAAAGCATCTATTGGAACACCTAATTTCCGGGCAACAATGGAGAGTATGTCAGCACTCATGGATACAAACTTCGATCACTCTTGAACTGCGCAAGTCCCGCTAATATGAAATCTCCTCGGTATTGAGCAAGGCAAACAACAGGACATCTACATAAACACCCTTCCAAAAGCCAAAATGGCGTCGCACGCCTTCCATCTGAAAACCCAGCTTTTCCAACAGGCGGACGGAAGGCGTATTGCGGGGATCAACCAGCGCTTCCATGCGGTGTACAACCGGGAGCGCCCCGCCATGAAAAGCAAACTCCAACACGGCTTGCAAAGCCTCACTCATGAAGCCCTGCCGCCAGTAATCCGGATGGAGTTCATACCCCATCTCCATGGTTTGCGTGCCCTTCCGAACATGGAAGTAACCGCAGGAACCAATCAGCCGTTCAGGGTGTTCGCGCAATGTAATCGCCCAGCGACACCCCATGCCGTTCCGGAACAGGCTCATCCGGCTGTGGACGCGCTGGGCAGTTTCCTCGATGGATTTCATCGTGTCGGTTTCCAGCCATTGGTTGATATCCTCCCGCCGTAACATTTCGAAGACAGCGGGTATATCTTCCTCTGTGAACTCGCGCAGGATCAGCCTCTCTGTTTGCAGCACAGGGAACCCGGATACTGCTGGCAGCGGAAGTTCATACAGTTCCGCCAAAACGCCGGAAGTGGATTCAGGGTGGATGAATGCATACCTGCGCCCATCCGCGCCGGTTTTGGGAGTCTCGTTGATCAGGCGCACACCCAGGCCCTTCAAGCGGGCCATCATGGAATCGATATCATCCACTTCCAGGCAGAGGTGGTGCAAACCAGGACCACGCTTTTCAAGGTACTTCGCCAGGCCGGAGTCACCCGTGGTCGGTTGGACAAGCTCGATCTCACTCCCGGCAACCGGCAGGAAGGCAATGCGGGCTGCCTCGGCCGGCACATCGCGCAGCTCCGTCATGTCCAGCTCCAGGGCGTCCCGCCAGAAAGAGAGCGAAGCCTGCATATCATGCACGGCAACAGCAACATGGTTGATCTTGGTGACTTTGGCCATTTTTCTCCAGGGCAGTGATTATATCGCGAGGATGGGATTCGAGAAAACTTACTTTGCCCGCAAAGACACCATCGGCGCGGAAGGCGCCAGGCGGGTGCATTCTTCCTGTGTCCCGGTAAGCACTTCACCTGTCAGGGTTTTGGAAATCTGCTTGAAGGCGGCAGGGAACCGTCGGGCATAATCGTAGAGAACCTGTGCAGCCGTTTCTTCTGGTACAAATCCTGCTTTGGTTTTGAAGCGACGCCAGCCCACATCCACGCGCACTTGCGGATTCTTCTGGAGGTTGCGATACCAGTCCGAACCACGTCCCCAGCCGGAAACAACATAGTAGGTGTCATTCGGCTTGTCATACATGACCACTTCGACAACCGCGTATCGCGGCCGGCCTGACTTGCGCCCGGTGGTGGTCAGCATCAGGAAATGCCCTGTCAACAGCCAGCCCAGGCGCAGGCGATACAACAGGATCGGGGCACGCAGGAACCAGCGCAAGATTCCAGTTGGTTTTCGTTCAGAAAGTCCCATGATCTTATCCTCCATAGATCACCTCTGGAAGAAGTGTACCATACCTGTTCTTTTCCCCCTCAACTGCCAGGTGGAATCTCGTTCACGCTGATATGGGCCTGCACATCCACCGCAACGCTGTGCTCGCTCAGGGGCGTAAATCGGAAACCAAAGCGGACCTTGTAATCGTTCATGAGGGTCAGGTAACCAAGGCCGGAACCCTGCTGACCGCTTTCAGGAACCTCATCCAATCGCTTGAAATATAGGGTATCCGGGTCATCGCCAAGCAATTCCCCGATGAGCCGGACAAACCCATCCTGGCATCCAGGTTCGATATGGTTCGTAACCTGGAGTGTTATCCGAGCCGGGAACAACCAGAACGCAAGGGTGATCTCATCCACCGGGCCGCCGTTGAACTTGGCAGCATTCTCGAGCAGTTCGTTCGATATAAAGGATAGTGCACCTTCCAGCGCCTCAGGCCGCAATGGATGATCGACCTCGAATTCTGAACAGGAGAGAGCAATGTACCGCGCCCAGAAGTCAGAAATCAGGCTGCACCGCTGCCAGGCTTGCAGCAATTGCTGCGAAGTGATCTCCATGCTGCCATGACCGATCGTATGGCTGCCCGAAACGACAATATCTTGCCAGTTTCCGTAGGTTTGTTTTCTATTTGCCATGAAACTGCCTACCCTTACGATAGATGCTTCAAGTTATCCCGGTAATCGAATGATTTACCGATCACAACCCCCAGCACGAGCAGAATGAGTGTTATTCCAAGCGCCGCGGGCAACGCCCAGCGGGAATCCCACAGCTCCGGCAGGATGACCATGACCAGGATACCCAACAGCAACCCCACCAGCGCTCCCCGCCAGGCATGGGAGATCGTTCCCCACATGCGGCCGGCGGTGATGCGCCGGTCCACTTTACGTTCGCGGGCGGTCGCCATGCGGTTGAAATCGCGTTGCTTGACGCCCGGGTCACGGTCGGTAAGCTGTTTCTGGCGCAGGCGGACCAGGCGCTCCTGTTCTGGACTCAAACGGTTGGGCATGGCAATCTCCTCAGGAAATCTTAACACGAAGGATCACAAAGGGCACAAAGTAAACCCTGGATAGCGGCCCAAAAGAGCGGGAGTGGATCAATCCACCTTCAGGAAGCCGCACATGCGCCACAGGCCGCGCATCATGCCGTGACCGAAATCCGGTTTCAGGAATTGCGCCGGGCAGGTGCCGGGGATGACGGCGATGCCGTTCTCGCGGCACATCCGCACTGCCTCCGGCGAGACGCTGGTCATGCTGGCAGCCAGGCCGGGCTTGACGCCCATCATGCAGTGCATCCAGACGTGCTTGACGCCCACCTCCACCGCCTGCCGGACGATCTCCTCCGTCACCTTGGGGCTGGCCAGGATGAAGACCGCATCCGGTTTTTCGGGGATGGATTGCAGGTCCGGGTAGCAGGAATCGCCCTTGATCTCCTTGATCTTCGGGTTGACCGCGTAGACCGTGTAACCGGCATCCTTGAACTTCTGGTAGTTGAAATTGGAACCCGTCTCGCGCGCTGCTGAAACCCCCACCACGGCGATCTTCTTCTGGGCGAGGAAGTTCTTGACCATATCATCGACCTTTGCCATCGGAAAACTCCGACAAATTTAGCACAGGCAGTATCACAGGTTACTGCACCGGCTTATACACTTCCACATTATCGAAATACACCTTGTATCCTTCGCTCCCTGCAAACGAATACGTGTAAACGAACAATGCCATCTCTCCCGGCTGGCTGGAAGGCACGGATACACTCACTTCCGTCACCCACTCATCGTTGATGAACAGGGTGATGAAATCCGCATAGCAACTGATCCCGATGTGGTTAATTGTGTTGGCGGGATTCAATGCATTCGTTTCCTGCCAGGGAGAACCCTCCGCATCCGGAGGGGTCAGGGCGATGAACGCATCATCCACATACTGCCCGATCATGTACCACCCCTCCGCCAGGTCGAATTCGACAAAGTAATAATTGGCTGCATCCTGGAACCGGCAGAACACGCCGAAGGTCCCATCTTCTGAATTCGCCATCCCCTTTACATCGAACCAGATATCGGTGGCGGCGAAATCCACCGGCACGTACGCCCAATCGTAATAGTCCGGCTCGGTAACCTGGAAACTGTACTGCCCGTTTTCGTATTTGATGATCGTCTTGCCATCATCGAAAACCGGCCAGCCCAGCGCCTCGGAAGAGAAATCGTCGAACAGGTAATGATCGTTCAACTGCTGGTTCCCCGTCAGGGATGGCTCCGAAACCGGAGGTTCCGGGACGATGGGAGCCGCGGTGGGAGGCAGCGGTGCGCCAACATCCGGCGCAGGGGAGATGGTGGGTTCCTGTAAAGCAAAGATGGCATAACCGGCCACCGCCAGGCAGCCCACGCAGAGAATGCAGACAAAGAGGACGATCAGTAAGATCGCCCACCAGGGAAAGTTGCGGTTTGTGTTCATGATCGCCTCCAAATTCGATTATACCTGTGATTTAGCGCGTACTCACCCTACCCCCACCGCCCTGCGGGCATCTCCCCCAAATAAGACAAGGAAAATCGCAGTTGAACACACAAACATCCTATCGTCTTATTTGGGGGAAGGTGGGAGGGGGTCAAAACCCCTTCACAGTGCACCCCTCACCCCTCGTCGATCACAATCCACCATCAGGGGAACTTGCGGATCGAAGTGCATCCCCTGTCACCAAACCACTTCCACATCATACTTGCGGATATCAGCATCCAGAGTGATCAACGGCATGGACTCGATTTGACTTTGCGCAACCAGCAAGCGATCGAATGGATTGGCATGGTGCATGGGCAATGTATAAACCTGCACAGCATGCGAGATTTGCACAGGCAACGCGAGAAACCCATATAAATTCATCCGGTTCGGAATATAACGCGTGGGCTCTTCCGGCAAAGAGAGGCGACCACGCGCGGTTTTGATGGCGATCTCCCATGCCGTAACCGCGCTCACGTAGATTTCGTTGCTGCCATCCGCGATGAGATCTTTTGCCAGCGATGACAACTGGGCATCATCCATGTTCCACCAAAGGAAGGTATGGGTATCGAGTAAATATCTCATACATTAAATTCCTCGAGCGGGTCATCGAAATTGGGCATGATGGTGACCCTGCCTTTATCGATCCCCGGCACCCTTGTAGGCGAGGTTGGGGTTACAGGCAGAATGCGCGCCACGGGTTTGCCCGCCCTGGCAATGATCACTTCCTCGCCGTTCAAAACGCGTTCGAGCAGCTTGGAAAAGTGGGTTTTCGCTTCGTGGATGTTGAAAATTGCCATTTCGCACCTCCGCCAGACATTGTAGACTAACCAGTGGACTAAGTCAAGGCCTAAAACCCCTCCGCGGCGTACTCGCCCCACACGCCGCGCAGGGTATTGCAAATTTCACCGAGCGTGATATCGTTCTCCACGCACTCGATGAAAAGGGGGATCAAGTTCGAAGTGCCGCGTGCCATGTTGTCCAGGTTTCCCAATAGTTCAGAAACTTTTGCCGCATCCCGGCTTGCCCGCAGTTCAGCCAGCCGCATCCGCTGGCCCTGCTCGATGGCGGGATCGACCTTCAAGCGTTCCAACGTGAGAACTTCCTCAACCTGGAACTGGTTCACACCCACCACCACCTGATCCCCCTTCTCGATGGCTTTCTGGGCGGTGTAGGCCGCGTCCTGGATCTCGTTCTGGATGTACCCGTGTTCGATGGCTTTCAGCGCACCGCCCATCTCATCGATCCGGGCAATATATTCCATGGCGCGTTTTTCTATTTCATCCGTTAGTTGTTCGATCAGATAAGACCCCGCCAACGGATCGATCGAATCCGCCACTCCTGATTCATGGGCAATGACCTGCTGGGTGCGCAGCGCAACGCGCACAGACTTCTCCGTGGGAAGCCAGAGCGCTTCATCCATCGAATTGG
>JBFYSM010000008.1:0-7634 GCA_041301605.1 Chloroflexota bacterium
TCGCCTGGGCTTCTGGGGAATCGGCGCCCTTGGGCATGGCAGCAACCATATCCAGGTAGATCCGGTTGCCCTCATTCAAAATGCGCTGCTTCTCCTCGGCGCTATAGGCCTTCCACTTGCGATTGGAGGCCTGCACGATCTCCGGGTCGTACATCTGCTCGGCCTGGCGGGTGTATTCCTCCTGCTGTTCATCCGAGAAGGCTTCGAAAAGTTGTTCCTTGTCCATTTCCTTTTGTCCTTTCAAATGCAATATCGTGTCGTTCACCGTCTGGATCAGGCGCTCCAGGCGACCCAGTTTCTGCCCCAGGGCGCGTTTATGGCCCTCCAGCGCTTCCAACACATCATAATCACGGCGTCCCATGATCTGCCTGATGTCTTCGAGCGACAGGTCCAGCTCGCGGTAGAAGAGGATCTGCTGGAGCTTCAACAAAGAGTCATCGCCGTAGTAACGGTAGCCATTGGCGCCAACGGTTTCCGGCTCGAGCAGCCCGATCTCATCGTAGTAATGCAGGGTGCGGGGCGTCACGCCTGCCAGTTGGGAGAGTCGTTTGACGGTTAGCATGTGTGCTCTTGTGTCAAGTTTCAAGTGTCAAGTGTGGGGAATGATAAACCATAACGCAACGTTAATGTCAAGGGTTTTTGCGAGTGTATAATGGCGGTATGGAAATCCTGTATGCCGATCCATCCCTGCTGGCAGTCAATAAACCGACCGGACTGGCTGCCGTCCCCGGTGGCTGGGAGAAGGGTGAGCCCTCGCTCCTGGAAGAACTCGAAGCCGAATACGGACGGTTGTGGATCATCCACCGGCTGGACAAGGTCACCAGCGGCGTGATGCTCTTCGCCCGCACAGCCGAAGCGCACCGCACCCTGAGCATGCTGTTCGAAACCCACGCCGCCCGGAAGGCCTATCATGCCATCCTGGTTGGCGAACCCCAATGGGACGAACACACCGCCCGGCATCCCCTGCGCATCAACGTCGGGCACAGTCACCGCACCATCGTGGATCACAGCAAAGGGAAACCATCCGAGACAAGTTTCCGCATCCTGGAGCGCTATGGCGGCTACAGCCTGGTGGAAGCCCGTCCGGCCACCGGCCGCACACACCAGATCCGGGTGCATGCCGCCGCGCTGGGCTTCCCCATCCTGGCAGATACCCTGTACGGCGCGCCGCCAACAGATCTGATCGCACGCCCCGCCTTGCATGCGTTTTCGCTCAGCTTTGAGTTCGAGGGGAAACCGTTCGCGTTCACCGCCCCCTATCCAGATGATTTCGTTCGCACGGTTGGAAAGTTTACGCGTTTGAACGTTGGCACGTTAACGGTGTAACGTGCCAACATGTCAACGTGTAACGTTCAAACAATTTCGCGCGCCTCCATGTAGAACCTTTTCTCCTTCGCCTCCCCCATCGAGAAAGTCTTGCGCGGCAGGGCGCCATCCAGGATGACCGTCTTGAACAGGTCGGATTTATCCATGCCGGGAACATAAAAACCAACATTGCCTGTTTGGGACCCCAGCTTCACAACCACATCCTGCCCATGAACGTAATCGATCTTCTCCGCCCCGCCTTCTTTCAGGAAGCCATCCAGGAAAACCTGCAAGGTGCCGACCGGCAGGTTGGATGAAGGATGATCGAACTCCACTACGCCATAGGATACCCACCCGCCGTCACTGACCACGCCGATGACCTGTTTCGGGCCGCGGGCGTTATCCACGCGCGCAACCATTTCTTCCGCGCTGGAAACATGGGACAGGGTGATATCCTTCCCGAAGTGCTGTTGTATGGCTGTAAAAATGTTCTTCTTCACGCCAAACAGGACGCGGTGGATGGGTTCGAATTCCAGTCCTTCATCATGGACATTTTCGATCTCCACCAGGGCATAGCGCGCCGGGTGATCCATGCCAACCGTGGGCTTTTGTTGCTCCCAGATCGCCTTGGCGGTTGCCAGGGAGTGGTTGCCATCTCCCATCGCGAACAGCAGCACGGGCGTATCCTGCGGGACGCCATACTTGCGCGCAAAGTCCGCCGGGTTGGCAAGGCCTCGCAAGGCAGCCACAACCTGTTCCTCCAGCGCACCGCTGACGGCATACCCGTTCAGGTGGCCGGAACCGAGCATCAGGTCGAAATCATAAAGTTTGTCTAGGCCGCCCTTGGCCGCTGCAAGCGGTTCGATGACCGTGTACCGGGGATCATCGATCAGCACCAGGATATGCGGCAGTTCCAGCGCCGCGCCGGTGCGGATCTTCATGCGCGGTGGCAGGCGCTCAACGATCGTCCCTTCGGTGGCACGGACCAGGCTGGTGGAACCCTTGGTGTAATCGTAGCGCTCCAGGTCCAGGCAGAGCACGATGCCCTTGCGGGTTTTCCCCAGGGCGGTGCGCTCGACATAGATCAGCCCCTCGTGCGGCTGGAGGATACCCTGGTCGAGATAGGCGCGCGTTGTCGACTGGATACTTTGGATGCGTTCGGTCTCGCCCGGTTTCTCAAGATAAACTTCAGGCAGAATCAGGTTATACGTGGACGGCGCGTCGCCAACCAGGTTTTCCACTTCCTGCCAGTATTCAGGCTCGGACGTGAACTGGTCACAGGCGATGACCGCCCACTTGGTGAGGTCAATGCCTTTTTGGGGCAGATATACCTGCGGGATCTGGATGCCGATATCTTTGTAGGTTTTCATATTTCCTGGCCTGTGTCATTGGATGGGCAAACTTTGCCCCGAAGCAATTCCCTGATCACGAGGGGGGTTGCTCACCTGCACTGCACCGAACGCAGTGCGGTGCAAGTGTCGCCCCTGGTCTCGATATGCCCTTCGCAAAAGGGGCTCAGGGCTACTCGACCAACGGGGCTCGCAACGACACAAAATCATTACTTCTTTGCAAACTCGATCAGTTTATCCGCCACCTCAGCCCCCACGCGCCCCTGGGCTTCCTTGGTGGCCGCGCCGATGTGCGGTGACCCGATCACATTATCCAGTTTGAGCAGTTTCCAGTTTGTAGGCGGTTCCTCGGCGAAGACATCCACTGCAGCCCCGGCAACTTTGCCATTGGTCAGGGCTTCGTACAGGGCTTCCTCGTCGACAACACCGCCGCGGGCGCAGTTGACGATCCGCACGCCGGTCTTCATCTTCTCGAACTGGGCCTTGCCGATCATGTTGGCCGACTCTTTAGTCTTCGGGAGGTGCAGGCTGATGTAATCGGATTTCGCCAGCAACTCATCCAGCCCAACCATCTGGATACCCGGCACTTCCTTGACATACGGGTCATAGGCGATGACAGTCATCCCCAGTCCCAGGGCGCGTTTGGCCGTTTCCTTGCCGATGTTGCCCACGCCGATCAGGCCGAGGGTCTTGCCGCCCAGTTCCACGCCCTCGAAGGCCTTCTTTTCCCATTTCTCGGCTTTCATCGTCGCCGTGGTGTGGTAGATGGAGCGCGCCAGGGCGAACATGAACCCAATTGCCAGTTCCGCCACCGAAGCGGACGAGGCTTTGGGCGTGTTCATCACGGTGATGCCCTTCGAACGGGCATACTCGGCATCGATGTTATCGAGACCGACGCCGCCGCGCACGATCACCTTCAGGTTGGGGCAGACATCGATCAACGGCTGCCGGATCTTGGTCCGGGAGCGCACGACGCAGCCATCGTAGTTTGGCAGCACATTGGGCAGTTCTTCGGGTGTGACTTCAAAGTTCGTGTCCACCGTCAACCCGGCGGCACGCATTTGTTCAATGGCCGCACTTTCCGTTTTGTCGCAAATCAGGATTTTCATAGGGTATCTCCTCTCCAAATTCATTCTAACACGCGAAATCCGGCTGTCAACTGATTTCCTTCACACCCAAAGCATGCTGATTGTTATTGCAGGCAGCCATGGCGTGGGCTATAATCGAATATGGAGGGTTCCTTTCCTGAGATAACTGACAAGGAGATCAATTCATGACCAACCAACCCAAACGTGTTCACAATTTCAACCCCGGCCCGGCCGCGCTGCCGCTGGAAGTTTTGCAGGAGGCCCAGGCAGAACTGCTGGATTACAAGGGCACCGGCATGTCGGTGATGGAGATCAGCCATCGCTCCAAGGAATTCGAGGCCATCATCCAGACCGCCGAAGCCGACCTGCGCGAGCTGATGGGCATCCCGGCCACCTACAAGGTGCTATTCCTGCAAGGTGGCGCCAGCTTGCATTTCGCCATGATGCCAATGAACTTCCGCCCGGCGGGCGCCTCGGCGGATTACATCGTCACCGGCTCGTGGAGCAAGAAAGCCTTCAAGGAAGCCCAGAAATTGGGAGCCACCCATCTGGCTGCCACGGTCGAAGCCGATAATTTCAACCACCTGCCGGCCCAGTCCGAACTCAAGCTGGAGCCCCAGGCCGCCTACCTGCATTTCACCTCCAACGAGACCATCCATGGCGTGGAGTACTTCACGGAGCCAACCCCGCCTGCAGGTGTTCCATTGATCTGCGATGTCTCGTCCGATTTCATCAGCCGCCCGATCGATGTATCCAAGTATGCAGCCATCTACGCCGGCGCGCAGAAGAACGCCGGCCCGGCTGGCGTGGTGGCGGTCATCATCCGCGAGGATATGCTGGAGCGTGTTCCCGCCAACCTGCCCAACCTGCTGGATTACAAAGCCCTGGCTGAGGAAGGCTCGCTGCTCAACACCCCGCCTTGCTGGAGCATCTATATCGTCGGCCTGGTGCTGAAATGGGTCAAGAACCTGGGCGGCCTGGAAGCCATCCAGAAGCGCAACCGCACCAAAGCAGACCTGGTGTACAAGGCGATCGACGAATCCGGCGGCTATTACAAAGGCCATGCCAAACTGGAGAACCGCTCGGTGATGAACATCACCTTCCGCCTGCCCAGTGAAGAACTGGAAGCGGCATTTGCTTCGGAGGCCAAGAAACGCGACCTGATCGGCCTGAAAGGACACCGGTCCGTTGGCGGCATGCGCGCCTCGCTCTACAATGCGATCGAGATTGAATCTGTTCAGGAACTCTACAAGTTCATGAAAGAGTTCCAGCAGAAGAACGGGTAGTTTCAAGAGACCCGGTTTCTCACCCCCTACGGGGGCCTTCGGGAAACCGGGTCTCTCATCTCTTTTACGTTATACTAGCCTCCATGCGCATCGGCATCTACGGTGGCACCTTCGACCCGCCCCACCTTGGCCACCTGATCATGGCCAACGAAGCCCAGTACCAGTTAAAACTCAATAAACTGCTGTGGGTTCTCACCGGCGATCCGCCCCATAAGCAGGGGCTGCACATCACCGCCCTTTCCCACCGCCTGAAAATGGTGCAGTTCACCTTGAGCGAAGAGCCCAATAATGAACTCTCGCGGATCGAGATCGACCGACCCAGCCCGCACTATGCCGTGGACACTATCCACCTGCTGGCAGAACAATATCCCCAAGCCAAATTGATCTACCTGATGGGAGGTGATTCATTGCGCGACATCACCGGCTGGCACCGTCCCGCGGACCTGGTGGCTGCCAGCCACGAGATCGGCGTGATGCGTCGCCCCGGCGACGACATCAACCTCGCCAGCCTCGAACGGCAATTGCCGGGGCTCTCAGCAAAGGTTCGTTTCGTGGATGCCCCCCTGTTGGAAATTTCCTCGCGTGAGATCCGCCAGCGGATCGCCGCTGGCCGCCCTTTCCGCCATTACCTGCATACCTACGTTTACCAGTACATCCAGGAATACCAACTCTACCGGTAACACCTTCTCTTTCTTTCAAAAAGAAATACACCCCCGGTTCACTGTAGAATACCTAAAGAAATGGAGACCGGTTTTCCCATGCAGCCAGGAGCAGTTGGTTGAAATTTACATTTTCCATTCTTCACCTCCAAAGATTGTTGGGTTTGCAGGCAGGCCAGGGCATTACAGATCCTGCACGTACTTCATACTGATCCAGCGTTCGTCACCAATCATCCCCCAATCTCCTTTTTGCCGGGCTATTTCGAATACTTCACCGTTACGCACCGCGCCGACGATGGGCGTTGTTGCATCTGGGCCCTGGCGCACATTTAGTGTGTCGGTCGCTATACGCACCCGCCGCAACAGCGCCAGGCGCGGGATAAGGGCGGAGCGCGGTGATGGAACCTGGCTCCAGGCCTGGTAGAGCACCATCCACGGCACACCAAGCCCCTGGCCGGAACTGTCCTTGCGCAGCGGGTCGTGGATGTAAACCTGTTCCACATCCAGTCCGATCGCCACCACGTGGTGTGACCCACTGAAAATCTCCGGCGTCAGACCGGCCTCCTGGAGAACGGCATGTTTGACCTGTAAAATGGTGGGGCGGTTGGAAGTCAGGATCAACGCCAGGTCGCCCAGTTTCAGGCCGCTGCGCAACTCGACCGGCACACCGTAATAATTCAGGCTGGTGGTCATCTGCTGGAAGGTCAACGAGACATCAGCGCGCTGGCCGGCTTTGGCAAAGAAATCATTGGGTGTGACACTGGTCTCCGAATACGCCTTCACCAGCATGGCACCGGCTGCCGCGCCGCTGTCATTGTTGAACTGCTCGGCTCCCGGCCCCAGCTGGGAAACATATGGAACCGAAAGCAGCGCCGGTTTCGCGAGAATGGTTTGGACACCTTCTGTAGTTGCCGGGGGCGTTTCAGCAGCCTCCCCCAGGATCGATTCCGTCACCCGGCGGATGTGCTCGAGGGCAGCACGTTCAGGTTCGGTCATAAGGCTCCTCTTCGTTAGGAATTGAGTAACTTCTCAATAAATAGGGGAAGATGGGGGGGGCGGCTTCGCCGCCCACACACCCCCCGCCCCCCAAAGTTATTGAGATGATACCGTTTCAAAGTAGTCAAGATCCCGACAAATGAACTATCTTGATAAAGTTTTGGTGAATTGTTCGCGAGTGATTTTCCTGGATACATATTAGCACGGAAAATAGAAAACTCAAGCCTCTACAAGGTGGTTTCTTTGGACCTGTGGTATTCTTTTTCTGCTTGACCTTTGAGTTTGAGTAAGACCCAGAAATGGTATAGAATCTCCCCATGCGCCCGATCCGTGCTTCTGAAATTGGTTCCTACCTGTATTGCCGGCGCGCCTGGTGGTACCGCCTGCAAGGGGCGGAACCCGAGAACCAGGCCGAGATGGCTGCCGGCACGCAACTCCACCAGGCTCATGGACGGTCGGTTCTGGCCGCAGGTCTCTTGCGGAACCTGGGCCTGATCCTGTTCCTGGTATCCCTGGTGATGCTTGTTGCATATTGCACCGCGCAATTGATCTGAAAGCAAATCCATGCCTTATATCGCGCTTTTCCTGCTACTCCTTGCCATCATCCTGTTCTGGCAATCTGGCCGCCAGCGACGCCAGGCCGGCCTGCCCGGCGGACGCGTCATCTACACCGACACGCGCGGCTGGGGCGAAGTCGAGAAGCCGTTGTACGCGCCAGATATCGGCATGACCGGCAAGCCGGATTACCTGGTAGAAAGGAATGGGGCGATCATCCCGGTCGAGGTCAAGAGCGGCCGCGCACCCAGCGCACCGTATGACTCGCATATCTACCAACTGGCTGCCTACTGCCTGCTGGTCGAAAAAGTGTACAAGAAGCGCCCGCCGTACGGCATCATCCATTATCCAGACCGCGATTTCGCGATCGACTACACCCACGAATTGGAATCTGCC
>JBFYSM010000267.1:0-3113 GCA_041301605.1 Chloroflexota bacterium
TCAGCGCAGACGAGAAGTAATCGTCTGTTGTAGGGTCCACACCGAACATGAGAGCAAACTGATAATTCTGCAAATACTGGTTGATCAGTTGCTGACGGGCCAACCGAACGCGGGCCTGGAACTCGCTTGTTCTGACGGTTGTCTCGCCCACCTCGATAATCGGTTGCCGGGCCTGGATTACCGTCTGGTTGAGAATACCATATGCAATCAGCAAAATTACAATAACGATGATCCCGATTGCACTATAGGTAATAGCCTTAACCTGGCGGCGTTCACGCTCCAACCTTGCAAGGTGTTTCTTGGTAATGACTTTCGTTGACTGTGATTTTGCCATAGGAGCCTTCCTCGACGGAATCGCAGGGCATGACGGATCTTCACCTGCCCCGTGAGTCGAGTGGGATTTGCTTAATCGTTATCCCATGTGCCGCCAGTGAAGGGCAGGAGCGCAATATGGCGGGCGCGTTTGATGGCATGGGCCAGGGCGCGTTGGTGTCTTGCGCATGTACCGGTCTGGCGACGCGGGCGGATTTTGCCTTCCTCGTTTGTGAAGCGGCGCAGGATATCCACCTGTTTGTAATCGATCGCCAGGTGTTTTTCGGCGCAGAACTGGCAAATCTTGGGACGCGCATAGTAGCGGCGTTCTCCTCCCTGTTCGCGATCGCGGTCGTATGATTGTTCCATATTTTTCTTACTCCAATTCGTGTATCAAACCAACTCTAGAATGGGAATTCGTCTTCATTGGTCTGGCTGGATAAATCTTCTTCCGAGATCTCTTCTGCCGGGGCATGGTTGGCATCCCGGCGCTCACCGAGCATCATCATCTCGGTGGCAACGATCTCGGTGGTACTGTGTTTGTTGCCTTCTTTGTCTTCCCAACGCCGTGTCTGCAGGCGTCCTTCAATGTAGACTTGCTGGCCTTTGGTGAGGTATTGTTTACAGATTTCAGCCAGGTTGCCCCAGGTCACGATATTGAACCATTCCGTTTCAGTGTGGCGCTCGCCGTCGGCTGAATTCCACGAACGGCTGGTGGCAACTGTAAAGGTGGTCACTGGACGACCCGAGGGCGTATATCGCATTTCGGGGTCGCGGCCCAGGTGGCCGATGATCATCACTTTATTTAATCCTCGACTCATGGCTAACTCCTTCAAAAATGAACAGAATACCGGCAGACATTTACTCGATGGCTGTAATCATATGGCGCAGGTTGGTTTCCAGGAAGCGCAGGTTTTGTTCCAGCGCGGCAATATTTGAAGGCAGCAAACTGATGTTCAGCAGGATATATTGGCCTTCATTCTGCTTGCGGATCGCGTAGGCCATCTTGCGCCGGCCCCACAGATCCACTTTATCCACGTTGCCACCGGCCTCAGTGATCCAGCCACGGATCTTCTCGACCGCCTCGTTAAAAGCTGTCTCATCCAGATCGGGGTGGAGAATGCACACCAATTCGTATTTACGCATAGGGACCTCCTTTCCTCGGGTTTGCTCCCAGACACCACCGTAGATGGGCCAGGAGTGGAAAGCGCGCCGCGTTGCGGCGCGAACGGGCGTTAGTTTACTATAAATATCCGGTTTTGCGAAGGGTAAGTTTTTTTGCTGGAATACATCTTCCACATTTACTTTACGTATATGGGATTGCTGAAGATCCAACCGCGCCGCTTGCCCAGATAATTTTGATATGCCTCCACACGATAGATGCCCGATTGGGAGACAAGGTGAGTCAGAGCCTCTCCCTTTATTGTCTTGATTACTTCTCCATTGAAGAGCAACCGGCACTCTGCCTGCTGTGGTAATCGGACCTGCAGGGTGACCGCACTTTCCCCTGAGATTTCATCCCCCATGATGACACTGCCCTGTCTGCCGTGCGCACTGAACCGAAAACCTTTTGTCGGAGCCGGCAGATCGTTGCCGACAAAGGCATGTCCCTCGGCCAGGGCGGTGTAGATCATATTTCGATCTGTATCCAGGTTCCCTGTAAGGGGTTCGGGAACAAGAAGGTGTGTGTTGATTGTAGAGAAATGATATTCATATGGGAAAATCGTACGCTTGAGTGGCCCCATCGACATATGACGGGCATGAGAATCGGATCCGCCTACTGCCACCACGCGCTGACCTTTGGCCAGCTGTACATCCCAGAGCTTCAACGTTCCAGGCAATGGCCCATGCGGGATGAATTCGGGGAAATAGGCATAAAGCAATGCGCCTATCTTGCTTTTGACAATGGTTTTCAGTTCGCTGAACCCGTTCCACAATTCGATCCCTGTGAAGCCCTGGGCATCCCAGGCCTCCCAGGAAATATCATCCTCATTGAAGGCAGGCAGTTCGGGGTCGATCGGGTGGGCGATGAAACTCAACCCTCCAGCCTTGCGAACGTTGTCGATCAGTGTTTGGGGATCCTCTGCATATGTAGCCAGTTCTTTCCCGGCGCCAATAACCAGCAGGTGATTCTTCTGAGGATCGCGGGCCTGATCGTGGATCTCTTCGCCGACCAGGAGCAGGGTCTGGTGTGAACCCGAGCGGTGGTAGCCATCCATTCCCTGGACATACACGTTATGGTCGGTGATGATGACGGCATCCATACCGCACTTCAGGGCTGCTTGGGCAATTTCTGCGTGGGTGGCGCTGCCATCCGAATAGACGGTGTGGATATGGAGATTGATGGTTAGTTCGTTCATAGGCTTTGATTGACGGTTTACCTGCTTCACAGGTATAATTTGCCCGCTAAATTATAGGAGGCATTTGAAATGGAAACCTATCTTTACACGGGTTTGATTATAACGTCAATCGCCCTGGTCATCAGCATCATCCTGCAGAGTAAGGGTGCCGGTTTGGGCGGTTTGACCGGATCGGATCCGGGTGGTGTATTCACCGCACGGCGCGGGATCGAGCGGACGTTATTCTGGGTGACGATCATGCTCAGCGTGGTGTTCTTCATCCTTGCGATCACCACCGTCATCATTGCGGCGCGCTGATAGGGATTGGCTCAAGGGAGGCCTGGCCGGCGTGCGCACTTGCGCATCTGGAAGGCCTTTATTTTTTGCCTGAGATATGAAACGTTTACGCTGGCAGATTGTGGTTGTGGTGGTAACCCTGGTTGTGGTGGGAGTCCTGCTCCT
>JBFYSM010000126.1:0-4092 GCA_041301605.1 Chloroflexota bacterium
CCCCCCCCCCCCCCCCCCACCCCCCATCTTACCTTTTTATTGAGAAGTTACTTGTTTTTTTATCAATTGCGCATTCCCAAGTTCTGTTGCCTAACCTTGCATATAAACATGGTCACTTCACCGCCCCGGTCAGGCGCGGGAACCAGTACCAGAGTGCATCGGAAGCCGGCTTGCCGTGGATGGAGGCCGATTTATCCTGCAGGATGACTGGCGGATAATAACCCCGGCTGACGAAACCAGCCACCCATACCCGTGAGTTGACCGCCCCCAGCATGGCCTGGTAGATATCCAGTTGTGCTTTCAAGTCGATGGTGAAATCGGTTCGATCCTGGATTGGGCGGCTGATGGCCGTCCAATCCAGACAGCCACCCGATCCATCGGGCAGGCAACCCTTCGCCGCGCCCGCAACAGACGGGTAAACCGGCGCAAGCACGATCGGCTTGACCCAGAATTGACCCAGGCTGAAGATATCCCCATCGAGCAGCCTGCCTGCCTCGGCCTGCATCTCTTCCACGGTCGGTGCATTTGCAGTGCTCAAGGGCGCCTGCCAGAGCAGGTAAATACCATCCAATTCCCTCAGGAACGCCGGCGCGGAGGATTGGCCTCCGGAATAGGGCAATGCCCAGTAAACCTTGCCGGCAAAATGCTGGCGCACATCTGAGAGCATTGCGCCCCAGCGCGCTTCCGCATCGGCCGGGACCCCGGAACTGCTCCCGTCTGCAAGCAGGCCGTTCGGCAGGGAGGGCGCGATCCAATCGCCGCCCAAGATGAGCATGCTGACCCCTTGCTGGCCTGCCAGGTCGGCATAATACAGCAGGAAGGCGCGATAGCGTTCGAACCAGGAATCCCACCAGGCCGCATCGCGCAGCGCGGATACCCACCACTTGTTCGCCTCAACGCTGAAGTTGGGGGTTGGGAAGAGCGCCACATTCAAATTAAGTGCTCGTGCTTGCGAGATCGTTTCAAGCGAGTCAGCCCATAATGGGTCCTGACCAGGGGTGGCCGCAAAAACCAATGGCGCAATCCGGCTCACAGTCCAGGTGGGAGCCAGAACGACCCAATTCGAACCGATGCCCTGTACGTTCTGCAAAGCCAGGTTCATCCAGGTTTGCCAGGTGGGGTGATAATCCGGCTGGAATTCCACCCCTGCAATGAAATCCGGACCATGGGCTTGAACGGGAACCCCCAGAACCTGCCCGCCTGATTCCACTCCATACCACTCCCAGTTGTTGATATCATCCTGCAGATCCTGGGGGATGAGGCTCGTGGCCGCCAGACGGCCGCGGTGGTTGCTGGTTGTCATGGCATCATCGGCGCTGCCGCATTGTTCGTTGCGGCAATAGCGGTACTCGAACGAACCGATCAGGTTGAGCGGGCTATAGAGCGTATAGGCCCAACGGTTGTTCCCCAGCGGCCACATGGGGACCGGCTCAGTCCAGCCATACGGGTTGATCTGCAACGAAACGATGTCCGCGAATGGGGTATTTGGAGGGGCATCCACCTCGAATAAGATGGAAGCCGATGAGCCCGCCGCCCAGGTGATGACCTGGTCTTGAATGGCCAGCGGTTCGCTCGGAACGATCAACTGCCGGAGCACAAACCGTCCACCCGCCTCATGTTCGGCATTCCAGAAACCATCACCAAGGGTGTACTTGTAGCGAATATCTGCGCCAACGGGTAATTTAAGGGTAATGGAATAACGGCCATCAGGAAGTGACTGCATGGATGGCATGCGGGTGGCCACCGTGCTGAAACCGCCTCGCAGGTCACCAAAGGTATTGCCCAACTGGTACAGGTTGCCAGCCAACCGGATGGGCACGGAAGGTATCGTATCCCGCGGGACGATGACGGTGAATGTCACATCCACCAGTGGCACAGGATTGAGGGATATACTGACAGGGGTTTTTAACCCGGCGGAAATATTGGTGCCCTGCTGGAAAATCCTGTAACTGCCATCCAGGGCATAGGCAACCAGGTTGTGGGTGCCGGTCGGCAGGCCTTCCAGGGTAAAGGAACCGGTCGAGTCCGTCAGGGTTTGCAAGCCTCCGGCAGCCACCAGGATATCCGGGATGGGCTTGCCATCCGCAGCGTTCACGACCGACCCTGTGACGCGGCCGGTCGGCCCGGCAAACGGGCTGTCGCTCCAACTGCTGACCACATCTGTGACCGCACCCGGCCCGGTGACATAGAACATGCGGTAGCGTACGGGGATATCTCCCGAACTGTCTTCGATGACTGGAAGGCCGGCCTGGCGGATATAGCGATATTTGACTACGCTGTAGATCGGGAAAGGAATTGTGATGCTGTAATGCAACGCATCCTGCCCCTGCATGATCGTATTGCTGGTGTTAAGCGCCAGGCCGGTGATCTCATCCACAACCGAGAGCAGGAGGTTCTCACCAGCCACCAGTGGCGCAGGAAGGGTAACAGTGAAAGTCACTTCCGCCATTGGCTGGGGCGTTGGTGGCGGGACATCCGGATAGGATGGTGTTGCCGTTGGCGGGATGAGCCAGTTGATATCGAAGGCACAACCGTTCAACAACATGATCACCAACCCCGCCTGAAAAACATATCGAATGGTACGCAACAAATTATGCTTCATATCCCATCCCTTTCACTACTCAGGTGGTATTTTCGTCTGTTTGCTTTGTTTTTTTGCGGCCAATGCCTGCAAGGTAACTCAAACCAATTCCCAGGAAATACAGCAGGATCATGGGCGCCATAACCAATGCCATGTTGACTGGGTCCACGGTTGGCGTGATGGCGGCTGCCAGGATGGCGATCAGCACCACTGCAAACCGCCACTGCTGGAGGAGAAACGAAGGCTTGACGATCCCCATCAGGGCTAACACGAACACCACCAGTGGGAATTCGAAGGCAACACCGATCCAGAACATCAGGCCGGTTACAAAATTGACATAAGATGAAGGGCGCGGGATGGTCTGGATGCCCATAAAGTTGAGCAGGAACGGGAGCGCCACCGGTAACATAACGAAATAGGCGAATGCCATCCCGGCCAGGAGCAGGATTGTGGCCAGCGGGATGCCGATCAGCCCCATGACCCTTGCCTTGGGGCGCAATCCCGGCGCGGCAAACAGCCATAGTTCGAAGGCCAGGTAAGGAGATGCAAGTGCAAACCCGCCCAGTAAGGCCACCCGCATGAAAACACCCACCGATTCGGTCACATCGATGGCTTGCAGTTGGGTGATCCCGCCAATCGGTATGGACAGAAAATCGATGAATTGTGTGGTAAAGGCTGAAACCAGTGCCACGCCAACAGCCACCGCGATCAACATCCGCAGCAGGTGTTTTCGCAAGGCCTGGATGTTATCCCACAGGGCAGAAGGCGCCTGCACAGCATCGACGAAAGCATCGGTTACTGGGCGATCTTCAACATCGGTGGTCAGGAAGATATGCGCCTTCTTCAATGCCCGAAAAGGCAAGGCCAGCAGCCAGAAGATTGCCCGGAACGGAAAGGTAAGGACGCGCCAGAGAGCCCGGAAGATTTTTCGCATTTCTTACTCCGATGTCCTCTCATCCTTTGGCGTGGCAATGATATTCTCCTGGGACAGATCGTTCCCTGCCGTGGTTTTGGATGCAGGGGATGGAGAACTCCACTCCAGGAATTGATCTTTCGCCTTTCCCCTGGACGGGTGATCCACCTTGAACGAATCGACCGAATCCTTGAATTCATCAAGATTGGCTTCGCGCATCAGCTTCGTTGGCAATTGACGGAGTTCTTTCGATGTTTGCGTGATAGTTTTCCAGGTATCCGAACGGACGAGCTTGTTCAAAGTCCGCCCAAGCATTTTGCTGGTTTTCTGCAAATCTTTGGGTCCCAGCATAATCAACACAAGCAGAAGGATAAAAACAAGTTCTAGCGGGCCGATGCCGAATATTTCCATGATGAATCTACTCTTAAAAGGAATTATACACGCGCGGGAGTTCGAACCTGTGCACCGGATAATTATACTTCCCTCACGATGAGATATGGGTACTTATTGCTCAGGGGGGTGCCCAACAGCAGAAACAAATGTCATTCGTATCATCTCAATAACTTGGGGGGGGGAGTGGGGGGGGGGGGGGGGGGGG
>JBFYSM010000323.1:0-3525 GCA_041301605.1 Chloroflexota bacterium
TGTCATTGCCTACAGCCACTGCATCGCCCACGGGATCGATATGGTGAAGGGCCTCGAACAGCAGAAACTGGCGGTTCAGTCCGGGCTCTGGCCGCTCTACCGCTACGACCCGCGCCTGGCAGAAGAGGGGAAAAATCCCCTCACGATCGACTCGAAAGAACCCACCATCCCGGTCGAACAGTACATGTATAACGAAACCCGCTTCCGCATGCTGGTGCAAAGCGACGAGGCGCGTGCCGAATCCCTGCTCAAACTGGCACGCGAAGACGCCAAGGCCCGTTGGAACTTCTATTCGCAGATGGCCGCCATGCATTATCGCGAGCCTGCTGAGCCCACGAGTGCTGGCGATTAATCCACAAAAAGGAGTATCACGATGGTAGATCTGACCACTTCTTATCTTGGCCTGAAACTCAAGAATCCCCTGGTAGCCTCCCCATCGCCGCTCTCCGAAAAGGTGGAGACTGTCATCCAACTCGAAGAGGCCGGCATAGCGGCTGTAGTATTGCATTCGCTTTTCGAGGAGCAGGTGATCCACGAAAGCCTCGAACTGGATCACTACCTGGATTACGGCACCTATTCCTTTTCTGAAGCCCTGACATACCTGCCCGATACGGGTCGGTATAGCCTGAGCGCCGACCGTTATATCGAGCATCTGCACAAGGTCAAAGAAGCTGTCAAAATACCGGTTATCGGCAGCTTGAACGGCGTTTCCAGCGGCGGTTGGGTTAAGTATGCCAGGAAGATCGAGGATGCAGGCGCAGATGCCCTGGAATTGAACATCTATTACCTGCCCTTCGACCCCAACCTGACCAGCACAGATCTGGAAAAGACCTATGTCAGGCTGGTCAGCGATGTCCGCTCGCAGATCCGCATCCCCCTGGCTGTAAAGGTTGGCCCTTATTTCACCGGCATGGCCAACGTGATGAAACAGATTGTCGAGGCGGGTGCAAACGGCTTGGTGCTTTTCAACCGCTTTTACCAGCCGGATTTCGATGTCGATGAGTTGGAAGTATCCCCCAACCTGGTCTTGAGCACCTCGGATGAATTGCGTCTGCCCCTGCGCTGGATCGCCCTGCTGTATAGCCAGATCAAGGCCGACTTTGCACTGACAACCGGTGTTCACACCGCCCGGGATGTTTTCAAAGCCATGATGGCGGGAGCCAGTGTGGCCATGATGGCCTCCGAGCTTCTGAAGAACAAGCCCGGGCGCGTGGCCGAAATCCTGGTTGAAATGGAAAACTGGATGGTGGAACATGAATACGAGTCCATCCAGCAGATGAAAGGCAGCATGAGCGCCCAGACCACCCGCGAGCCGCATGCCCTGCGCCGCTCCAATTACATCAAGGTGTTGAGTTCCTTCAAATACCTGCCCTGATGGAGCTGGCGCCAAATGGAACTTCAAAGCCCTCCTGAGCCAATGTGCACAGGAGGGCTTTTTACTTGTCTACAACGTACGGTTTACTTCTTGGCTTTTTCGATAGCCGTCTGTTCGGCCATGTTCTGGGCTTTCTTCGCCTTGCGGCGTCTGACAGCAGCCACGATACCCCAGATGATCAGCGCGATCGGGCCAAAGATGACGATCAGGATCGGGATGATCAGCAGGACCAGGGTTACCAGGAAATCCACGAAACCCTGCAGGAATTCGATCAGGTTCTGGACGGCATCCCGGGCGGCGCCGACGGGCGTCCACGGACCGATCTTGATCGGCTGGATGGTCTCCTCGGCGATGATGGTCACAGTGATGGCAGAGAGGGCAGCCGCAGTCTCATAGTATTGCATCTGTCCCTTGATGATCTCGATCTGTTCTCGGTAATACATCATCTGGTTGAAAACGTTCAGCACCTCTTCGGGTGTCGTGTTGGATTCCATGATCACTTCGAGCTGGTCCAGCGCATCTTGATAGGCCTTCAGGCGGGATTGCAGGTCGATGTATTCCTGGGTTACATCCTGCCCAGTACGGTTCCGGTTTCGTACTTCTACCACGTTGGCTTCGATCTGGGCAAGTGCAGAATCCAGTTCTTCAGCCGGGACGCGGATGGTGATGTACCCTTCAGGGACCGGTTCGCCATTGGCGGTATAAGTCTGGTACATGCTCAGGCTAACCACGAAGCCGCCCATCTCTTCAGCCAGCGTGGCAATTGCATCCATTTTGGCTTGCGGATCGGCCACCACGATTGTCAGGTCGGCGTTCTGGATGACCAGTCGTTCCTGCACTGGAACGCTGCTGTTGGCGGTTTTGTAGGGATCATAGCCTGCAGCAGTATCTCCGGCGGACGCTTCCTCCACCGCCACAGGGGCAGGTGCACCATCAGTATAACTGCGAGCATCATATTCTGGCTCAATGCTTTCATAGTAATCCGGCGCTGCTGCCCGTGTCGCGCAGGCGCTGATGAGCAGGGTTGCCAGTAGAAGAATAATAATCGTGCGCTTCATGTTCTTCTCCTTATCAAAATCAAAGATATTGTGTTGGTTCTGTATCCTTGACGTTTACAGGCCTGGTTTTGTTCCGCTTATACACCGCTGGTCAAACGTTCGGCGTGACGTTGAGGCAATCCGGCCTCGATGATCCGTTTCTGGACGGAGGCGATATCATATTCCACCCGGTGGGGCTCCCACTCATCCGAGTCGGGATAATAGATTGCGTATGCGGCGCGCGGGTCACGGTCGCGCGGCTGGCCGACCGAGCCGGGGTTCAAGATGGCGCGCTCGGATAATTTGTAGCGCCTGCCCACATCCGGGATGATGATCTGGATATCATCGTTATCAGGATTTTGCCTGAAGATAACCTGGAAGTGGGAATGGCCTACAAAACACCAGGGAGTCTGGATGGCTGCCAGGCTCAGGCGGGCCACCAGCGTGTTGAGCACATATTCCCAGATGGGATCGCGCGGGCTGCCGTGGACCAGGGATACTTTCCCACGCACAACCGTTTCTTCCGATAGGCTTTTCAGAAACTCGATGTTTTCCATCATTAAAACCTGTTTCTGCCAAAGGATGGATTTGCGGGCATCGGAGTTGAAGGCTTCCAGGGGCAGGTTGTTGAGCGAAGCCATATCGTGGTTGCCCATCAGGCAGGTCAGGTTGGGCAGCTCACTGATGGTTGCTACGCACAGGTTCGGATCCGGTCCGTAGCCGACCAGGTCGCCCAGGCACCAGGTTTCATCGAATTTGCCCGCATCGGCCAAAACGGCCTCCAGGGCGGTCAGGTTGGCATGCACATCGGAAATCACCAGTATTCTTTTCAATTCTTCTCCAGCATGGCCGCAATACGTGCGATGATGGCTTCGGCAACTTCGACCTTGCTCATCAGCGGCAGGGATTCTGTCCTCCCATCTGCGTACAGGAAGGTGGCGCGGTTCGTATCCACGGCAAATCCGGCATCGGGTGCCGAAATGTCGTTGGCCACGATCATATCAAGATTTTTGGATTTCAACTTCTCAGATGCGTTAACTAACAGGTCGCGGCTCTCGGCGGCGAAACCCACAACCAGGCGCGGCCGCTGCCTCCCGGACGATGGGGAGGCTA
>JBFYSM010000336.1:0-5816 GCA_041301605.1 Chloroflexota bacterium
GCCCGGCGCAACTGGTGCGCAACGTGGAGCACTTTGTTTCAAAGGGGGCGATGGATATTGCTGGACTGGGGATCAAAATTGTCGAGCAGTTGATCGCCGAGGGACTGGTAAAGGATGTGGCTGACCTGTATACGCTTCGGAAGGAGCAGTTGTTGGGATTGGAAGGGTTCGCGGAGAAGAAAGCGGACAATTTGATAAGAGGAATCAGCGATTCAGCGAATCAACCGCTTCAGAGATTGATTACCGCACTAGGTATTCGCGGCGTGGGAGAAGTCGTGGCCAGGGATTTGGCGCGTGCCTTCCCATCCCTGGATTTGCTGGCGAAAGCATCCACGGATGATCTGCAAATGCTCGAAGGGATCGGTCCCAACATCGCCGAAGCCATCGTGGATTGGTTCGCCCGCCCTGCCAACCAGAAGGTACTCGCCAAACTCAAATCCACAGGCATCTGGCCCGCATCATCGTCTGTCATCCATCATCCGTCATCCGGAAAGCTGGAAGGCATGACATTCGTTGTCACCGGAACCCTGCCTGGGTTCAGCCGCGAGGGCGCGAAGGAATTCATCGAATCCCACGGCGGCAAGGTGACCGATTCGGTTAGCAAGAATACCAGCTACCTGGTATTGGGCGAGAACCCCGGCTCGAAGCTGCAGAAGGCACAGGCGCTGGGCGTGAAGATTATCGGGGAAGATGGATTGAGGCAGTTGGCCTCGGGGTGATTGAAGACAGGAGGAAGAATAGGGCAGCATTGCACATAGCTCAAAGGGATCCGGTTCTTGCCAGGAACCGGGTCTCTGCGGAATATCATCATGCTAGCAGCGTTCCTACCTTGAGCAAAACTTCCCGCACGGTTCCATCTGGGAGGACAGAAAATCTCTCTGCCTGCCTCGCCATCCAATCCAGGCTCTTGACCTGGTCGCACAGGATCACCCCTTCCACAGGCAAGAGCATCATCCTGAATACAGCGTTCTGGATTTGAAGTCACGCTATCGTGGCCTGCGATATGCTCGTGAGACAATAAGAATGCTCCCGGAAATGCCTGATCGTATTCCATTGGCCTAGATTTTCCAACAAATAGCACGTTTAGGCGCTATCCACCCGGCAGTTCAGCCGGTTTCAAGCAAGTAACACTCCAAAATACAGGTTTACGCCCGCCCAAAAGTGGGTACAATATGCGTGAAACATGGATACCCGCTCGATATCCGCCAGACAGGCCGCCCAATATGCCCAGCAGGCGTTCAAGCAGGGGGATAAACGCAACGCACGCCGCTGGGCGGAATATGCCGTTTCCAGGGATCCCAACCTGGAAGAGCCCTGGCTGGTATTGGCAGCGGTCGCATCCCCGCAGGCCAGCATCGCCTATCTCCAGCGGGCGCTGCGCATCAACCCGAACAGCCCGATGGCCCATAAAGGGATGGCATGGGCCCGTAAACGCCTGCTGGCAGAGCAGGGCAGGGCTACCCCCCGGCAGCCGGAAAAGGCAAGAAAGCCTGCACCGAAGCCGAGGCGGAGCCGGACGCGGGCGGTCATCTACCTGGGCCTGCTGGCAGTCCTGTGTGTCGGCCTGCTGGGAGCCATCTTCTGGACGGATATCTCGCCTGCCCTGGCATTCTTCGGCGGTGCATCCCAGCCGGAACAGGAGGTTTCCTGGGCGCAGTCCGAGATCCTCAAGCCAACCTATACCAGCACCCCATCCCCCACCCCGACTGCCACGCAAACGCCCACGCCCTCGCCGACGCCCACCTCCACCCCGGAACCCACGCTCATCCCGACGGATATTCCGCCGACCATTTCGCCGGAAGAACCCGTCTACACCGGGGACAAGTACATCCTGGTGGACATCTCAGAACAACACCTGTATGCCTACGAAGGCGATGTGCTCATCTACAGTTTCGTGGCCTCGACCGGCATCGGCAACTCGACCCGCGTCGGCACGTTCAGCGTGCTGAACAAGCTCCCCAGCGCCTACGGCTCCACCTGGAACATCTGGATGCCCTCCTGGCTGGGGATCTACTGGTCGCACGGATTGCAGAACGGCATCCATGCGTTGCCAATCCTGCCGGGCGGCTCGATCCTGTGGGAGGGGTACCTGGGCAGACCGGTTTCTTACGGTTGTATTGTCCTGGGAACTTATGAAGCGCAACTGCTGTATGATTGGGCGGAAATCGGGACGCCGGTTGAAATCCGGTGGTGATCTCCCTCCCAACAGGGCAGGTCCAGCGCCATCAGGGGATTGCTCACCTGCACTCCCTGGCACCGCCCGCCCGGCGTCGCAGACCGTCTTTAGCCTTGCTCCAACTGACTCAACGGTGAGCGCCTTTGCCACACTGATGTGCGGTGACACCCAACTTGTTTAGTCCCCCTCTTTCCTGGCGATGATGCTCCGCGTCGTCGCTTTCTTTCAAATCACCATGGTGTTTTGTGGAACGGGACAGTACTTGTTTGCGATCTCCTGCTATCTCATTGATAAATCTTCACTGAATCGTTTTTCCTATAACAGTCCTGAGTATTTGGTAAGGGCGGTGATGATGGAGAAGCAGAGTTAAAAGTATTGTAAATAAGGTGAAAATGTGGCTATACTGACATAAGCAGGTCTTGAGCTATAACTCATATGTGAACAGGTATCTGGAAGGGAGTTTTTATGACAAGCGTTAAATTCCAATACGACGATTTGATGAACCCCGTGGTTAAGGCTTTGAAGGCTCTTGGTGGTTCTGGCACAAATGAGGAGATAAACAACAAAGTCGCTGAGATCGTCAATATACCCTCCGAGCAACTCGAAGTTCTACATAATCCTGACAAGGGGGGAATGACAGAAATTGAGTATCGTTTGATGTGGACGCGAACTTACCTGAAGATTTATGGAATGATTGATAACTCCACTCGTGGTGTTTGGGCATTAACCGAAAAAGGTACAACAACCGAGAAGGTTGATGAAAAAGATGTTGTCCGTGTTGTTCGCGAGCAGATGAAAACGAACAAGAAAGAAACCAGTAGCGAAGATGAAGAACCGAATAATAAAGTCGAGTGGCAAGAGGAATTGCTTGATGTTATCTTGGAAATGTCACCATCAGGATTTGAAAGGTTAATACAAAGGCTGTTGCGCGAATCGGGTTTTGTTCAAGTTGAGGTTACCGGTCAATCTGGTGATGGAGGCATAGACGGTCATGGCATTTTGCGCTTGGGGGGATTGCTAAGTTTCCATGTAATCTTTCAAGCAAAACGCTGGAAAGGTGCAGTTGGGGCAGGGCATGTTCGCGACTTCCGTGGGGCAATGGTTGGAAGAGCAGACAAAGGGCTTCTAATAACCACAGGGGCATTCACGAAAGATGCGATCAAAGAGTCAACCCGAGATGGCGCGCCTGCTATTGATTTGGTTGATGGTGATCAACTTGTAGAGAAGTTGAAACAATTATCTTTGGGTGTTAGCACTAAAAAGATTGAAGTAGAGCAGGTCACTATTGATAAGAAGTGGTTCCAGAATATTTGAGCGTACGATCGTGAACTACGCTCTCCTATAAGCCACTATCCCCTACGTTTAGCCTGTTTGCTCATTTGATGGTGCTTCGCGTAAAGAGACCGGGTTTCTCACCTCCTTCGCGCCCTTCGAGTGTGCTTCGCAAGGGGCCTTTGGGAAACCCGGTCTCTGCTATTGCGAAGCACAACAAACAGATCCTGCGCGACCCGCAAGCGCCGCTGTGCTCCTGCTACAACGCCACCTTTGGTTGGAGCGATGACTTGTCGCTTCGCGAAGCGCCCCTGCGGAGCTTCCAAGTAGGGAATGGGGATTCGTGGAATCCGCTGGCGAGGATGGCGTCTGTAAAGTGTAAAATGTTACTTTACAAAACCAGCCGCTTTCTGTAAAATGGGTTTATGTCCACTTATCCTCGTTATCTCTTCCCTGTCCTGAAAGAGGCGCTGGCAGATCACCGTGCGGTGGTCATCACGGGGATGCGCCGCGTCGGGAAGACCACATCCCTGCGCTGGCTGCTGGACCAGGTCGCTTCGAGCAACAAGATCTATCTCGACCTAGAACGCCTCGACCAGCGCGCCGTGTTCCAGGAGAGCAACTACGATCTGGTGGTCAACTTCCTCCGCAACCGCGGGCTGGATTCGTCCCAGCCGATGACGGTCGCGCTGGATGAAATCCAGTACGTGCCGAACCTGCCGAGCGTGGTCAAGTACCTGATGGACAATTACCAGATCAAGTTCCTGCTCACGGGGTCGAGTTCGTTCTATCTCAAGAACTATTTCACCGAGTCGCTGGCGGGACGGAAAGTCGTCTTCGAGATGTTCCCGCTGGCATTTGGCGAGTTCCTCGGTTTTCGCGGAGTCCCTTACCAGCCGCGCCAGCAATTCGCAGACATGCGCTTCGACCCGTATGAGTTCGAGCGGCTGAAAGATCATTACGAGGATTACCTGCTGTATGGCGGCCTGCCGGGCGTCGTTCTGGAGGAACGCCCGTCCGTTCGCAGGGATATCCTGAACGATATTTTCTCCTCGTACATCAACATTGACGTCCGCACACTGGCGGATTTCCAGAAGATGGGCGAACTGCAGCAACTCCTGCGCGTGCTGGCCTTGCGGATCGGGAACAAGGTGGATGTAACGAAACTTGCCTCCGTGGTGGGAGTCTCGCGCCCAACGCTGTTGCAGTTCCTGGAATTCCTGGAGAAAACGTACGTGATTGCCCGCCTACCTGCTTATGCGGGCGGAGACAAGCCGGCGTCGCTTGGAAAGAAACTCTATTTTTGCGACAACGGGATCGCCAGTATTCTCGCACAGGTCAGCGAAGGTGCGTTGTTCGAGAATGCCATCCACAACCAACTGGCGCGTTATGGTGATCTGGCCTATCTCGCGAAGGGGAGCGAATACGAAGTGGATTTCGTTTTGAAACAAAAGAAGCCCGTTGCCTTTGAAGTGAAATACCATCCCACTTCATCGGATGGCGAAAAGTTGGATCGGATTGCAGACAGGCACGGGATTGAGCAAAAGTGGCTGGTGGGGAAGTTCGCAACACCTGGGTTTCAGGATTTCTTGTGGGGTGGGTCGATACTCTGATCGAGCGTGCTTCGCAAGGGGCCTTCGGAAAACCCGGTCTCTGCTATTGCGAAGCACAATGATACATGCATCCCACTCAGGGTTATCACTGATCCTTTGTTGGACAAGTCAAGCCTTGCGCGGACCGGCAGAACGAGTCAGGAAAGGGTGTAGAATCACAGTTGCCAGAGAGGAGGAACCGATGCCTTACAAGATCGAATTCGAGATATTCGAAGGGAATGGCGGAGAGTTGTGCAAGGAAAATGGCGAAGTGGTCTACCCCAGGAATTTCGAGGCGCTGGGCATCTGCGCCTGGATGTACCGCGGTGACGGGGAGAAGAGCTACCAGGTCGGGCAGAAGTTCCGCTACCCGGACGATATCGGCAAGATCTGTCCCTGGCTGCTCGGCAGCATGGATGCCGTCATCCAGGTGCTGCGCTTTGGGGGCACCCTGGGCTGGCGCTATGAGGGCACCCCTTATGAGAAGGTGGTCAACAGGAAAGGGGTGACAACCGAATTTGTGCGTTGCATCGACCCGGCTTCGGGGATCGTCATGAAGATCACCCGGACGGAGATATAAAGGCTTTTGTAAACTACTTCCATGGATATCGACCTCGAACTTTACCGCCGGGAGGTGCACATCTCCTCCAACCCGCTGCTGCGCCTGTCGGTGATCGACATCTCCCCCGACCGCCCGCAGCGGACGTTCGTCTTCCTGCACGGCTTTGGCGGGCGGGCAACGCAGTGGATCTACCAGTTGCGCCGGCTCTCGCTGT
>JBFYSM010000375.1:0-2649 GCA_041301605.1 Chloroflexota bacterium
ACCACATAGGGCGGCCATTCCAGGGATTCTACGGTTCGCCTGGCTGCTTCCAGCTTTGCAGCTACTGCACCCTTCAATGGCAGGCGGATGCCGGTGCCCAAAACGCCATCCAGCAAGATATCTGCATCCTCGATAAAAGTTGCCAACTGAAGGAAATCCTTGTCCTTCTCTGCAAGGATAACCTCCCCATCCGCCTCTTCCAATCGGCGGACCAGCGGATCTCCATCCGGAACACGCTGGATGAGATAAGCCCGCACATGCCAGTCATTGGCAGCCAGGATGGCCAGCGCAACCAGGGCATCCCCGCCATTGTTCCCCGGCCCCACCAAGCCCAGGATCGACCTTTCCTCGACATGGCTATACGCTGTTTCCTGGATGATCCTTGCCAGGCTGCTGCCGGCGTTCTCCATCATTTGGGCATAGGTGAGGCCGGAAGCATCAGCTTCTTTTTCGATGGCTCGCATCTCATCAACGGTCACCAGTTTCATGAAAACATCTCCTTTTTATATTCATGAGTGGTAACTTCTCAATAAATAGGGGAAGATGGGGGATGTGTGGGCAGCGAAGTCGCCCACACATCCCCCGCCCCCAAGTTATCGAGATGATACCATGAGTGGCTATCCAAATTATTCTACCCATAAATCCATGGCCACATCATCCAGGCCAAGGCTGAGAAGCTTTTCCTTTGTCGGCTTGCCGCTGACCGGGTCCCAGCCGCGGGCGACATAATATGCCGTGAGCATCTCTTCGAATGGTGGAACATACCCTGCCGCGCCGCCATCTGCATATGGTTCCAATAATGCCTTGGGGAGCCTGTCATTGGCCCTCGTCAGGCCAAGACGGTTATTGATGGCCCGTTTGAGATTCCATGCCCGCTCGCCAGCCCGCAGCATTTCTTCCACGCCCCAGTCCAAACCACAAGCAGCATTGATCAAATCCACCAATGATTCGGGCGGGATGTTGGCAAACACACACATTACCAGCGCGTCACCCAAAGCCCGCCAATCCTGATGACGGGCTATGTTAGCAGATTTCTCCGCCCCGGATTGCCTTCCAAAGAATTCCAAACCGAGGCTGGTATCTGCCTGGCCCATGTCCACCATGAAATAATCGGACTTGTTATGGCACGCGCCGCGCGGGCCAGTGGCATAGACAACCGCCATACCGGATACACCCCTCGGATCATGATAAGGCACTTCCAGCCCGTTGACCTGCACAGCTTCATCTTCCGCACCGAAGTGTGCTGCAAACCGGCGTGAACCATCGGCCATGAAATTTCCAATACCTTCTCGGCGAGCCGTCAACTGGAGCAATTTGGCAGCCGCCTCGGTATCACTCCAGCGTAGAGGAAAGCCGATTTCTTTTTCGGTAATGATCCCTTTTTCGTACAGATGATACGCCAGGCCAACCGTATTCGACGCACTGATAGTATCCATGCCGGCGCGGTCGCAGATCTCGCCCAATCGGGTAATTTCCGCCAAATCATCATTGAGCAAATTCGGGCCAAAACCGACAACCGTCTCATATTCCGGACCTTTGCGTTTTTCACCATCCTCTAGCTGTACCACCCTTCCGCAGGCAATGACACAGCCGTGACAGGCCCTGACTCCCGCCAGGATGGTTTCGGTCATGGTTGTACCAGAGATCTTCTCTGTGCCTTCAAATGAACCACGGTGAAAGTACTTTTTCGGCATGGAGCCCAGGTAATCTGCGTAATCAGCAATGGAGGCCGTTCCTCCCTCACGAATCATGCGACTCACATTATCATCTTTCAGGGCATGATTGACCGATGAGCGTAAAGAGGCGTACCTTGCCCCATCGGCCAAAGGGATCTTACCGCTTCCATCCACGGCAATTGCCTTGAGTTTCTTCGATCCCATCACTGCACCCAGTCCGGTGCGCCCGGCGGCGCGCCCGTGGTCGCAC
Organism: Chloroflexota bacterium; assembly: GCA_041301605.1. Lineage (GTDB taxonomy): Bacteria > Chloroflexota > Anaerolineae > Anaerolineales > Villigracilaceae > VGNO01. The sequence continues at coordinate 1,927 of JBFYSM010000375.1, forward strand.
AGGATGCTGGCGAACAGAACACCCATCTCGCCCGCGGGACCAATTCCCAGGATACGCGCCCCTGGTCGGTTTAATTCCGCTTTGATCGATTCCTGGACCTGATAAGTATCCTGCCCCCACAGATGCGCTGCATCCCGGATCTCGAGCCTGCCTTCATCCAACCAGAGGTAGACCGGCTGGTCGGCCTTTCCCGTGATCCACAGGCCGTCGAAACCGGCGAAACGCACTACCGCTCCCCAAGATCCGCCACAGTTGGATTCCGCCCACAGTCCGGTGGCAGGCGACTTGCCGCAAACGATGAACCGTCCCACCGCTGGTCCGGCGGTGCCGGTCAGCGGGCCGGCCAGGAAAAGGAGCGGTGATTCGGGTGAAACAGGATCGAGGTTCCGCGTGAGGGCGGAATAGAGCAAGCGCGCCGCCAACGATGCACCACCCAGGAAGTCGCGCTCCCAAGCAACAGGGATAGCGTACTCGCCGGTCTTGCCCGTCGCGAGGTCAATGGTTAGAATGGACTGCATGAGAGTGCTCTAAAGAATTCCCGTAGTGCTTTCCTGTGCACAGCGAAGGAAATCCATCACGACCGGTATATTACGCAACATGACACCCAAATTTCCCTGAACAACCAATTTGCGAGTCATCATGGCTTGGATGGGATCGAGTTCTCCTTTCATTACCCTCGCAAAATTTCCATAGGGTGCCTTTACGGTGAAAGCGGGTTTGTAC
>JBFYSM010000385.1:0-8268 GCA_041301605.1 Chloroflexota bacterium
TGCGCCGCAGTTCAACCCCGAAAGCGGTCACATGACCAAGTGCAATTTCTGCATGGACGAAATCGACCAGGGCAAGCCCCCTGCCTGTGTGGCAGCCTGCCCGATGCGGGTGCTGGACTTCGTGACAGTGGACGGTGGATCGAAGACCAGTGAAAACGGTCAACCATCTACCATCTACCGTGCGCTATGGAAAACGCCAGCTAGTGAACATCCCTTCCCCTTGCCAAACTTCTCGAACACTGAACCGCATGTTGCCATCAGGCCTCATGCATCCATGGAGAGGGGAGGGGAGGCCCAGATCGCCAATTGGGAGGAAGTCCGGCCACAAGGGGTGAGGCTCTTTGCGGAAGTCCCTTTGATCGCCTTCACCCTGCTGGGACAAATGGCTGTTGGGATGACGATTGCCCTGGCGATGATGGAGATCACGGTGAGCACATTCCCTGCCTTGCTGGTTTCCCTGGGTTTGACATTCGCGGCAACATTGGTCGCCTTCTTGCACCTGGGGAGACCGGTCAACGCAAGACATGCGTTGAGACATTGGCAAAAATCCTGGTTGAGCCGAGAAATATTGGCGCTCGGACTTTTTTCCCTATCCGGCGCGGTGACAGCCATCTTGTATGGGTTGTGTGTTTCCAATTGGCTGATCATTCTGACAGCAATTCTCGGGATTGGCCTGGTTGTCAGCATGGCCCACGTTTACCGCCTGCGGACGATGCCAGCCTGGGATTATCAGCACACGCTGGCGGCCTTTTTATTGTGTACGGGTGTATTGGGGGTGCAGGCTGTGAGCCTGGTTACACCATTAGGATGGATAAGATGGGTGCTGCCCTTGTTATTTGCAGGGGAACTTGTGCTGGCGCTCTCAGCCCGGAAGGGTTATCATAAAACCGTCAACAGGATAAGGGTCGGGTTGCTCCTGGCGGGGATGGCCACAGGAGTGGCCTTATTACTTTTTTCGGAACTGGCGACGATTATGCCAATCCCCTTGTTCCTGATTTCTATTGTCGAGGAGACTGTCGGACGCTGGTTGTTCTATGAGATGCTCAAGGAGAGACCGCTATGAACGATAAGCCAATTCTTATTCTGGGGGGTTCTGGGAATACCGGCAGGTGGATGGCGCATTACCTGCTCCAGGAATCGGATGCACGGCTGGTGCTGGCGGGGCGTTCATTGGCCAAGGCGCAGGCCACCGTCGACCAACTCAACAGCCATTTCCCGGGTGGGCGGGTATCCGCTCGTGCTGTGGATGCGGCGGACAAAGCCGCGCTGCGCCAGGCCTTTGGCGGTGCCCGCATGGTGGTTGTGGCATCCAGCACGGTGATCTATATGGAAAATGTTGCAACGGCAGCGCTGGAAGCGGGGATCGATTATTTCGATGTTCAGTTTTCCACCCACAAGGTGAAATATCTACAGGGCCTGGATGAGGTAGTCAAACGTGCAGGGCTTTGCTTTATAACCGAAGGCGGGTTCCACCCCGGTGTCCCGGCTGCGCTCGTCCGCTGGGTTGCGCCGCGTTTCGACCGGCTCGACCGCGCCCGGGTGGGCAGTGTCATCCAGATCGACTGGGCTGCTCTTGAGGTCGCTGATTCCACTGCCAGTGAGATGGTGGATGAGTTCAGCGATTTCGAAGGCTGGAAGATGGTGGACGGCGAGTGGAAGCAGGTGCCTTGGTCACAGATCGAGATCGTCAAAATGGATTTTTGCGCACCGTTTGGCCGCCGCTCCACTTACGGCATGTTCCTGGAAGAGATGCGCTCCCTGCCAGACTTGGTTCCCGGCATCCGGAGCGCCGGCTTCTATGTCGGCGGGTTCAATTGGTTCGTGGATGGGATCGTTCTCCCCTTCATGCCTTTCCTAATGAAGGTGGGATTGAGGAAACCAGTCGAGCACCTGCTGATGTGGGGACTTAAATCTTTCACCCGACCTCCATATGGCACCCTGCTCAAACTGGAAGCAGATGGAGAGAAAGCCGGCGGGGCAGCCCATCTCGAATTGATCCTGGCGCACCCGGATGGGTATGTATTTACCGCAGTCCCGGCCGTGGCGTGCCTGCTGCAAATCCTGGATGGATCGGCGCGCAGGCCGGGAGTCCACATGCAGGCGCTGGTAGTGGAACCGGGTCGGTTTTTGAAAGATATCGAACGGATGGGGATAGAAGTCAGGGAGCAGGGATGAGTCTGTTACGGAAAGCCAGGGTGGCAAATCAACTTGTCCTGGATACGCTGCGCACCTGCATCCCGGCTGCGTTGGCAACCAAGCGAAAATCCATCATCCTGCCAGCCGGGAGCGAAAAATCGGCCATCCAGGTGCGTGTCTCAGATAGGGTGACCGGATTGATCAGCAAGCGCTTCCTGTCATTCACGGTGGATATTGCCCAGGTGGTGGGCGGCAAGTTCTGGGATCAAGGCGGCGGCGTGGATATGGTGCCCGGCGGCAGCAGTACAGTGATAGTTTATGATTTCGGGCGGCCGCGCCTGAAGAAGCTGGTGCAGGAACTATCGCCTGCTTACCTGCGGATCGGTGGCACGGCCAGCGATGAAGTGTTCTATGATCTGGGGGATTCTCCTGGCTCACCTCCGGCGCCTTACAAGTACACGTTTACCCGGGATCAGTGGAATAGCGTCAACCAATTTGCGCAGGAAACCGGCTCGGAGGTGCTTTTCACGTTGAATGCCGGGCAGGGACCACGCGACCGGAATGGCCGATGGCGCACTGACCAGGCCTATCATTTGATCGTCGATTGTGTAGAAAATTGTTTTCCCGTAACCGCATGGAGCATGGGCAACGAGCCCAATTTGTTCCCCTTTGCCCACGATCTCTGGCTGACGATGGGGCAGTATGCACAGGAGTATGCTGAGTTGAAGGCATTGCTGAAGGAGATCATGCCTGGAGCGCGTCTTTTGGGACCGTCGAGCGCCTTCTGGCCGGTGATCGGCGAGATGCTGCCGATCTTGCCACGCTTCCTGGAACAGGCCGGCAGGTGGCTGGATGTGGTTACCTGGCATTACTATCCCCAACAGTCCCGCCGTTCGCCCATTGCCGTGCGGCGTGCTTCTGCCGATTGGATGCTCGAACCGGCTTTCCTCGATGAGACCACCCGCTGGGCGGCCAGCGTGGAGCATCTTCGCCAGCAGTACGCACCCCAGGCCGAGGTCTGGTTGGAGGAAACCGGGAATGCCCAGTGTGGAGGTGAACCACGCCTCTCCGAACGCTTCATCGCCGGTTTCTGGTGGCTGGATCTGCTTGGCAGCCTGGCACGCCGCGGGCAGCAGGTAGTGGCGCGCCAGAATCTTTCGGGGGCGGATTACAGCCTGATCCGGGATTCGGATCTGGATCCCAACCCCGATTACTGGAATTCCCTGCTATGGAATCGGCTGATGGGAGAGATCGTTTATGGTGTCGAACTATCGGAACCGCGTCCTGACCTGCGAGTCTATGCCCATTGTACGAGGGATGGCGCGCCTGGTTCGATAGCCGTTCTGGCCATGAATATCAACCGGCAGGAAAGCCAGCTGTTGGATTTTGGCATCTCTCCCCTGGATATTTACCTGTGTACAGCAGATGATTTGCTGGGTAGGGAAGTTCTGTTCAATGGGCGGGTTCTCGCTGCCCGGCCAGATGGTTCTGTTCCAGAATTCGAACCGGTCATTGTGACCAATGGTCTGGTGCGCCTGCCCCCGGTCTCGTATGCTTTTGTGATTATGCCGGGATGAAATCGGTCATTTCCGGGACAGGCGCGTCACGATCCCGTGGATGATCCCGTGGAAGGCCAGCTTGACGAATGCCCACGGGGGAATGGCCGACACGGCTGAGGATAGCTTTGCTTCACGGACCGCGCCGGGGATACAGCCTGCGGTTTCCGTCCAGAGGGAGGTTTTGGCACCGGATGCAGCCCGGATCCTGAAAACATAAGGCTTTCCATTCTCCAGTTCGGGGATCGTCCAGCGCCGGCAGGCTGGGATGGAAGCTGAGTTCCATTGCGCGCCTTCCGCATCCTTCCACTGCACTTCATAGCCCGTGACGGGTATATCCCGCGGCTCGTCCCAGACCAGGGTCACTGCCCCGTCGGTGGGGTTTGCCAGGAAGGCTGTCGGGGCAGGGATGGGGTTAGCGCTGGCAAGTTTCACAGCGCGTTCGATGGCCTCGGTTTCAAGCCGGATATCGCCGGGTACGATGGCTTCCACTCCATCCGGCGTTTGCAGGTAGTTGACCCCGAACGGATAGAAGTAGGCGGATGCATGCTCCTGCATTGCGCGGGACGGCTCATCGCCCAGATATGGCGCCAGCATCAAAGAGAATCTAACTGTCTGCCCGTTGAAGGAAGGCCCGTTGGGTTTGACGGCGTTGCTGATGGCCGTGTTCATGGTGGAACCCAGGCCGTTCCCGTTTATGTGCGAGTAGTCGAACTGGCGGCCATGGTAGGAGCCGAAGGGGTTGAGATACAGGCGCTGGAGGCCCTTGGTTTCCCGCAGGCGCATTGGGCAGAAAGCCATGCTGGTCAATGCTTCGGCATTTTCCGCCAGGAGCAGCCCATTTTTGCCATTGCTCATAGCCACCCACCCGGCCGTCACCTGGTGGTTGAAGGAGTCCACGTTTTTATTCTTGGGGTTGGTGTGGCCATAGTCCAGTTCGTAGGAAGATGTGATCCCCAGGTAATTGTGTTTCCAAACCTTCAGCGGTTTGCCGGCTGGTGACGTGATGCAGGGGGCAAGCTGGAATGGCGCGACCTCGATCCAGTCCAGGTCCAGCAGGCGGCGCAGTTTTTGCTGCATGTTGTGGATGATATGACGGGGCGGGGTGTAGGCGTAATCCGCTTTCACATCCACGAAGAGGTAGGGCAGGTCATCGAACAAGGTGAAGGTATATGAAAAAAGGCTTTTGAACGAGCCTTCTAGCGTTTTCATTGGGATGACGGTTTGAAGGCGCACCCGGCATAATCCATCCCATTGTTCGTGTTCTATTTCCTCGAATTCGAATCTGGTGGTATTCCACACTTTTGGCTTGCGCTTGCTGCGATAGGTGATGAAGGGTTGCAGGAAGTTCTTTCCACCGATCTCTTGTCTATTATGCAGGAAAGATGCAAAGCCGGATTTTTCCGAGAAGTCGATAGCCAGCCATTGGTTGGAAAGTGTTCGGGGGTTGCTTGCAGCGGTTTTGCCTTCCGCAGGGTTGACACGATAACTCTTCCGCTCTTCGCCGGACAGGGTTTCGATAAAGATGATCTCCCCCGAGAAACGCCCGTCGGGCAGTTCCCCGGTGTTGACCAGGGAAACCTGTACCTCCTGATCTTCTCCGTTTCGGACGGACACCTGCCGGACACCCTCCGGCAGGATGACCGGGACGCGCACGGCCATTGTGGCGGGGATAGGTTCACGGTCCCGGCCGCGGGCGTAGTTGTAAACCTCGAAACGGTAGAGCGCATCCGGGTCCGGTGTGTGATGTTTGCAAATGTCAGCGGCGGCTTCCCGTTCCGCTTGCGTCGCAACCCGGCAGGCCGTCCCCAGGATGGACTCAGCCCTGGCCTGGCGTTCTTCGTTGATGACCGGCGTGCTCATCCCAAAGTGGGTGGTGCTCAAGCCGATCATGCGCTGGAAGAAGGATGAATCCGTGCCTTCCCAGAGACGGTTGTGGATATCCTGCGCCAGTTTGGGATTGGTCTGTCTGGCCAGGGCGTCAGCACGGTACGAATGGAGACGGGAGCGTTCCAGCGTGGACCAGATGCGCAGGCTGGGCAGTTTCTCGGCCCAGGAGTAATTACCGTCGAAGGCGCCGTCGGCCAGGTCCTGCCGGACCAGGATCTCGCCCTGGGGCGGGTGGTTCTGGATGTATTCGGTGGGGAGGGTGAATTGGGCCCAGGGGTACTTGTTGATGGCCCGGATGTATTCCGGCAGCCCGCCCGTGTTGGGGAACCATGCCAGCGCTTTGGGCATGCGGAAGGGCAGCCAGGTATCGGCATCCGCGTCGATGTTGATGTGCAGCAGCAAATCGGAATTCACTTTGCCTGAAGTCTGGAGCCGGTGCAGTTCCAGCAGCCACATTTCCAGGGAGGTATGGTTAAGGATATCGCTCAGGGAGACGGTCGGCCACAGGATGATGGGAGGTTCATCCGGCATGCTCCGCACCCAGAGCGGGTTGTACTGCTGTTCGAGCGGCATGGTTGGCACGAAGTTGCTCAGGGTGTTGAAGGACACACCGGCGTAATAATGCAGCACGCCTTGCACGCCTTCTTCCAGGAAGATGCGGTTTTGCCCGGCGGTCTGCATGCTCTCCTGGGCGCGGTAGAAGGGGGCCACCCTGCCGAACAGTTGCCGCAGGCCGGAGCCGCGCTCGTTTTCGAGCGAGAGGGCGATCGCGGCTCGGAATTCCTCCTCGGTGGCGGCGTGGTTGGCACCGTTGTTGTAGGGACCAAGCAGGACCTCATCCTGGCCTGATTGGACGCGTTGCCGGAGTTTTTCGATGATGTCCGGCGCATACTTCGGCAGGATGTTCTCGAATGTCCAGTAGACTTCGGTGTCCCAGTAACCGCGCGCCTGCATGCCCTTGGCGTTAGCTTCATTCAACATTTCGAGCACTTTCCGCACGATGCGGATATCGGTGCCGAACCCGGCCTCATCGGGCGTATCCCCGCGCCAGGAGTGGTAGAAATTGATGTGGAAACCCAGTGTGACGTAGACTTTGTGTTCCATGAAGTTCTCCATTAGCGTTTGAGATCTCGCATCAGCGCCATTCCCAGGATGACCAGGGCCATGCCTGCATACGTGCTCCAGTAGAGCTGGTAGGTGGGGAGCAGCACCACCTGTAAGAGAATTGGCAGGAGGATGTAACCGGCATTATACGTTGGGACCAGCAGGCTGGCGGGAGCCTTCTTTGCAAACCCCACCTGCGTAACCGCGAAGGACACGAAACCGATGACAAAGGATGGCAGGAAGATCGCCCACCCCAGCCAGGAAGCGGGTACCCATTCCGGGCGGCCGCCCAGGTTCTGAGCAATGCCTTTAAGGAACGGGTCGAGAGCGCCGCAGCCGCCGCAGAACACGCCAAAGGCCACGGCGATCACTTCCGGCTTGTTCGTCCGGCCGGACAGGAACAATCCAACCGTCCCGAACCCCAGGAATACCCCGATCAGGATTAGGGTTGGCAAGAGCGCCATGCCAGAGCGGTCGTACCCATCCCGCAGGATGTTCTCGATGCCGATCACCAACGTTCCGGCGATGATGGCGGCTGCCCCGGCGAGCTGTTTGGGGGTGACCTCTTCGTGCAGCACCCTGGCTGCGTAGATCATCAGGAACACCAAACCCATCCCGAACATGCTGGTGTAGACGGCCGGCGGGGCATGGCGCTGGGCGATCAGGGCGTATATGAAAACGGTGTTGTTCAGGATGAAACCAATCGTGTAGATGACCGGCTTGCGGATGCCGCGTTCGAATGGATCGCCTGTCTTCTTCAGGCGTGACCTTAGCTGCTCGAACACTTCAATGCCCTGGCGTTCCAACGCTTTGGCAATGTGCAGTTGAGTGGTCGAGAGGATGCCGATCAGGATGGCGATCCAGGTATTGTTGTCTGTCAAGTGAAATCCTCTACCTGATATAATGACCTGCGTTGGATGAATTTTGGCACAGAACCGAGGAATATGTCAATCCATTTTTCCATCCCGGCCCGCGTCAATATTCTCGGCAATCCCTCGGATGGCAACGAGGGGGACTTCGCCACCATTTCGGCTGCAGTGGATATCCATGCCCGGGCGAGCATCGAAGCAGGCGAAGCCTACACCCTGGAACAGATCGGGGCGGACGATCCGCCGGTCGTTTTCCGTCCATCCGACCTGCCCCTGCCTTATGATGGAACCGCCAACCTGGTGAAGGGCGCTCTCAATCGCTTATTTGCGTATAGCCATGAGTTCCGTCAGAAACTTCCGGCCCGCGGGTTTTCCCTGCGGGTCTGGAGCGAAGTGCCGCGCCAGAGCGGATTGGGCGGCTCATCCCTGTTCGTGCTGTTGACACTGGCAGCCATGCGAGAATTCTACGGCCTGGATTGCAGGATGCACAATGATTATGTCCTTTCCGAGTTGACCCAGCGCGTGGAAGCCAGGGAACTGGGCATCACCTGCGGCTTTGCCGACCGCTACGTGCCGTTATTTGGCGGCCTGGCTTACCTGGATTACCGCGGCAAGTTATACCATGCCGAGGTTGGACAGGAACCCTACGTAACCTACGAGCGCCTGGACGGCATTTTGGACTCACTCTCACTTATCGCCGTGACAACAGGTAT
>JBFYSM010000451.1:0-3198 GCA_041301605.1 Chloroflexota bacterium
GTGATCTGACCCACTGGGCTGCAGGCCGCCAGCAATTGAATATCTGGCCGAGCGAGGGCTTCCTCTCCCTCGCCATTTGGCTTTGCCAGAAGCCAGCAGGCTGGCACCCGATTCTGCCGCATTTGCGAAGGTTTTTAAGGTTCTGTCACGCTATTTTGGCGAAAGTCCAGTTGTTTATGAAAATTCCAGCGTGATGATCGATCATGAAAGCTGAATGGGCAGGAGATATAAAATCCGCAGCCTTTATTCGTTTGTCGACACGCAGGTACTGACGTTTTACCCGATGGAAGCCAGGTACAAACCCGATTCGAGTACGAAAAATCTGGTAGGAAATTGAAAGGTGGGAAAGCAGATGTGTAGACAGTTTCTTGGGTAAAATCGGCGCTTATGAACATCTGCACCATATTTCGATCCAAGAAATATGGTCCGATCCAAAAGGTTATGTTGTATCTTTCCCTGATTGGGGCTGGTTTGCTGGTGTTTGTACCGGTGGCCTGGGCATACCACAAAATCCAAATGGGCGTCGGAGTGGAGGTTGCCCAAACCGTCCTGGCCTTCGAAGTTGCTTTCTTACTGGTATTGACATTTACTGGCTTTGCGTTGGGTTACCTGATGGATTGGGCCATCCGGCACCGGAGATTTGTTTTCCATGCTCCACAACAAGGTGGCTGGATAGAAACACTCATACGATTGTGGGGATATGAATTGAACTGCTGCGATCAGGCTGGCGAATTCCCGGCTTCTTTCTCCGATCAGTCTCAAAACAAAGATGAGATACTGGCGCTGATCAACCGTCCCAGACGCAGGGGCAGAAAACCGACTTTCTCGATCGATCAGTGGAAGCGGGTGGTTCTGAAGTGGGAAAATCGCGATCCATTACGAGATACTTTTACCCTCTCTGAACTCCTGGCTGAACAATTCGGCACCTACGCAGATGGCTCGCCACGTATGGCTGATCAATCCTATTACGCCTGGCGCGACCGGGTCCTGGTTGAGCTTCAGCAGGAAGCGGGGAAAAAACGATCGAACTGTGGGGAAGGTAACCAGAAATAACGGGGAGTTGAATTTCTGTAGAATTCCTATAATTAAAACCACAATTAAACTTGACTTTCGCCTGATAAAAGAGCCGCCGTCACGGCTCTTTTACTTTATCTCAAACGAGGTGAACATGGCGAAAGTTATTATCTACTTGAAGGATCACGAACTGAGCGCCTTGAATGACCTGGCGCAGCGCGAATACCGCACCGTCAAAGCCCAGGCCGCCCTGATCATCCGCAGGGAACTGGAACGCCTGGAGATGATCCGGGGCGAACCCGAATCAACAGTTGTTGGGATTTCCTCTGATGGCAGGCAGGGAGGTGCATCATGAGCGAGGTTGCTCCCACCACAACCGACTTCATAGCTGATCAACGGCGCATTTTAGGAGAGGTATGCCGTTTGGCACTGCGCTGGCGTCGGGAGCGACTGGCCGTTCCAGCCGATCAACCTGAGAGAACCGCACGGGCAATTTCCGAACTTCCTGCCAAATCTGTTGAATTCCGGCCTACGGAGGAAATCTAACATGTTCTCTGCCATCCTGGCCGGACTGGCCACTTTCGTGGGTCCCCTCCTGCTCGGCCTTCTCCTCTTCCTGGTTGTCATCAGGGTCGTTCGGAAGTAGAGGGAGGGTCCATGCCAACCAAAGTCATCTGCATTGCCAACCAAAAAGGCGGGGTGGGGAAGACCACCACGGCCGTTTCCCTGGCGCATGGACTGGCCCTGAATGGGAAACAGGTTCTACTGATCGACCTCGACCCGCAAGGCCAATCGGCGACCGCCCTCGGCCGCAGCCCGGAGCCGGGTGTCTTCTACCTGCTCACGATGGGTACCACCCCCCAGGAGACCACCTTTGTGCAATCCTGGGTGCGGTCATCCGGCAGGGAAGGGCTGTACCTGTACCCCGGCGACCAGCAGACCATGGCGGCCCAGACCGTGCTGAACGCACAAAACCAGCCGGTTTCCTCCATCCGCACAGCCATCAGCCGGTTTTTCAAGGAAGGCCTGCATTACATCCTCTTCGATACAGCCCCCAGCGTGGGCGGCATCCAGGAACGGGCCGTGTGGGCTTCCGACCTGGTGATCGTTCCGACTGCGACCGAGTTCCTCTCCTCGGATGGGGTCAACAAAATGGTGCACATGATGAGCATCCTGCAGCACAGGAAGCGCTGGCAGGGAGCCCTCCTGGGGATCCTGCCCACCTTCTTCGATGAGCAGACGCGTGAAAGCAAGGCCACCATCGAAAGTCTCTACGAACGTTTCGATAAAAGCGTATTGCCGCCCATCCACCGCGCCACCATCCTGCGCGAGTGCGCTGCCTCCGGCCAGACCATCTTCGAGACCGACCCTGACAGCCGGGCGGCAGCCGAATACCAGATCCTGACCCAGCTGGCAATGAAATATTAGGAGGCCACCATGAACCAACGCCGAGATCCCTTTTCCCCTCCCAAGACAACCGCCCCGGATATCTATAACCAACTGCGCCTGGCCGAACCACGTAAACGCAACCGCCATTGGGAGAAGGAGCACCTGAGCCGCAAGGCCGTCTATCGCGGCGTCGATCCCAGGCTGGCCTTACGGGTCAAACAACTGGCGGGCGGGATCCAGGTTCCCGAGGGGGAAGTGGCCCGTTTCCTGCTCGAGTACGCCCTGCAAGCCTACGCCAGCGGCGAGCTGGTACTTAGCCCCTACCCCGACCCGCGGCGCATGCGCATGACCCTGTTCCCAGCCGATATCCCATCTCAGCGCGCCGGCCTGACCTACACCCCGCGCAAGCCCCGGCGCGGTCAGGAGCCAGGCTCATCCTGGCGGGTGATCACCACCTGGCGCGGCTTTTCCCCTGAGTTGAAAGACGAGATCTCCTGCCTGGCATCCGAAGCCGGCCTGAATGTACCGGTTGGAGAACTGGTCACGGCGCTCCTGCGTTTCAGCTTGAAGGCCCATGAATGTGGCCTGCTGAAGCTCGAGCCGGTTCCCAGGATCGCAGGCCACACCCTGCAGGAGGGCACCGGAGGATGAGTTTCCAGAAGATGCCAACATCCGGTTTCCGGCAAAAGAAAGGCGCAGGCGGCAAGGACTACCTGCCGCCCACCTCCCGCCTGCGCTCCGCCTGCAAGCCCGCCCACGCTGCCGCCCGCGCCGAAGGCCCAGGATGCCCCAGGA
>JBFYSM010000484.1:0-2805 GCA_041301605.1 Chloroflexota bacterium
GTACCTCGCCGGTCAGGGGGCTGAACTGCATCATGCGCTCGACCTCATCGCCGAAGAAGGTGATCCGGTAGCCGCGCTTGTCCTCGTAGGCAGGGACGATCTCCAGGGTATCGCCGCGCACTCGGAAGGTACCGGAACGCAGCTCGATGTCGTTGCGTTGGTATTGTCCCTCCACCAATTGCCGGATGAGCGCATTGCGACGGTAGATCTCCCCTTTTTGCAGGCGCACCGTCCCCTTGCCAAACTCTTCCGGGCTGCCCAGACCATAGATGCACGAAACCGAGGCGACGATGATGACATCCTTGCGCGATGCCAATGCCATGGTGGCCGCCAGGCGCAGGCGCTCGATCTCCTCGTTGATCTCGGTTTCCTTCTCGATGTACAGATCGTGGCGCGGGACGTACGCTTCGGGCTGATAGTAATCGTAATAGGAGACGAAGTACTCGACGGCGTTCTCCGGGAAGAACTCGCGGAACTCGGCGTACAATTGGGCTGCCAGGGTCTTGTTGTGGGCCATGATCAGGGCTGGCATCTGCACCTGCTGGATGACCGAAGCGATCGTGAACGTTTTACCGGTGCCGGTCGCACCGAGCAGGACCTGGTTCCGGTTCCCGTTATGGAGGCCCTCCACCAGTTGGCGGATGGCTTCCGGCTGGTCGCCGGTGGGCTGGAAGGGGGAGGAAAGTTTGAAAGACATTTTGGATTACCGATTGAGGATTGGAGATTGGAGAACAGCCGTTCTATTTTAACATAAAATAACGGACGATGAAGAACCATTTACTCATCGTCCGTCATCGGTCGTCCGTCGTTCGTCGTGATTTTAACGCGGATCCGACGGATAGGTTCCAACCCAATCCTTCAGGATTACATATGTGGACTGCCCGGCAGTAACCTTCACGATGTTGGGCACTCCCCCGGCATGGCCGGAGCCATCATACGCCACAACCTGGTAATCGCCGGGTGGCAGATCATTGATCGAGAAATAGATCTGACCAGCGGTGGTTCCAATCCAATACCAGTACTTGGTACTCTGGCTGAAGAAAATGACCGCCATCTCCGGCAGGCTGCCATACGGGTAACCGCTGATCTCGCCTTCGATCGTGCCCAGCGTAGCCTCTGGTTGGAAACCGGGCGGATAGGGAACATCGTAAGGGCCATGCGTCCAATCGCAGATATCGATCCCCGTATAGATTTGCCCTGCCAGCATATCGAACGCCAGGGGGGTGGCATCCTTGCAGTCAGCGTTCGCACCGCAGGCAGAATGGGAGCCGCTATCTGTAAAATCAGGCGTCCAGGCATAGGCGATGTACCTGCCGGGCTGCAGGGTGACCGTATATTCCTTGCGGTTATCCGTAATGGAGATCTGAGACAGGATGCCCGTTCTTGTCTCCTGGAAATAGAGCGTTATCGGCCGCGGCTCGGCGTGCGGGTAGCAGACCATCCCTTTCACTTCAGCTACATTCGAGGTCGGTGTGACAACCGGCAGGGTGGGCGTTTCCGCGACCGGTGATGATGGTGGTGACGCTTGCGGTGATGAAATGGCTTGCAAAGTCTGGGCGACAATGGTGCCCGGCAGATCGGATGTTGGCGTGCTGGATTTGATGGTGGGCAGGTTACAGGCAACCAGGAGCAGGACGATCGCAATGGGAATATAGAAAAGTTTATTTTTCATGCAGCCTCTCGCCTTATGGGGTTCCGCTTCATTCGTTCGATGAATGCACCTTATCTTACCATGAGAGTTCTACAGGGATAACCACATACCGATCCCCAACTCTTTCGCGCGGCGATAGATCTCCGGTGCGACAGCCATATCATCCATCGCCAGACCCAGGTTGATCGCCAGCGTGCGCTCCTTTTCCGCCTGGCGGCCCTGCTTGAGATCGGCAGTCAGTTCACCCAGGTCAGCATAGGGATCAGGTGTTTGCTGGAAGTATCCAATCGACTTGTAATACTGGAATTGCGCAAGATCGTCGGTGGCGATGCGATCCATCTGCGCCAGCGCCGCGCCGGTCCAGTATGAGTCGAAGTCCACCGCTGAACCAAAGGCACCGGGCTTGAGCCAATCCTTGTCAATCGTAGGAGTGGGGTGCTTGAGAATGGGTCCGGAAGTCACCACCAGATCACTTTCTACCACAGCCTGCTTCGGTTCCCTTACCCCAACCACTTCGAAATCGAATTTGGCCTCCATCTCCTCTACATATTCCTCCTGGACATCCGGAAGGATATCATAGGCATAAACGCGCCGGATCTTGAACAGGCATTCCAGGGCTTCCAGGTTGGTGCGCCCCTGCACGCCGCAAGCCAGGATGCCGGCCGTTGACGATTCTGAACGGGCCAGGTATTTGGCAGAGAGGGCGGTCGCCGCGCCAGTGCGCATACCGGTAATCCAGGTGCAATCCATCACTGCATAGGGAATACCGGTTTCGATATCGTTGAGAATGAGCAGGCCAGTGATGTAAGGCAGGCCGCGCCTGTAATTCTCCGGATAGCCACTCACCCATTTGATACCTGCCGATCTCATTGCAGAAATATAAGCCGGCATGGCATGGATGAAGGCATCCGACATGGTATGAACGCCTGGCTTGGGCGGCATCTCGACCCTGCCTTGCCCTTTCTCGAAAAAGGCCTTTTCGAGCAATCCAATGATGATCTTCATCGGCAAGTTTACAGCTTCAACATCGGAGCGGGATAGATAGAGCAGTTGGGACGCTGTCATATGTAGCCTCTTTTTTAAGTTTGCTTTGTCATTTCTCAATAAATAGGGGAAGATGGGGGGTGGGGGGGGGGGGGGGGGGGGGGGGGGGG
>JBFYSM010000494.1:0-6443 GCA_041301605.1 Chloroflexota bacterium
GGAGTGTGTGGGCGGCAAAGCTGCCCACACCCCCCCGCTTCCCCAAGTTATTGTGATGATACCTTTTTTATCACAACAGGTACTTGTATTTTGCGTCTTAATCCTTATAATGATGATAGACCAAAGGAGCGACAGATGAAAACCGTGAGATTGCTGATCGTGTTTGCTTTCCTTTCAACAGCATTGGGGGCATGCCGTTTCGGACCGCCGGCATCCTGTGGTGAAAACATCGGCGGCGTCGCTGATGAAGC
This sequence comes from Chloroflexota bacterium, assembly GCA_041301605.1. GTDB lineage: Bacteria > Chloroflexota > Anaerolineae > Anaerolineales > Villigracilaceae > VGNO01. The sequence goes on from JBFYSM010000494.1 coordinate 252, forward strand.
CCTATTCGGCCAGTATTTCGAGAGCATGGAGCTGGTCAGCGCAACCACCTGGCAGCCTGGTACGCCAGGGGAACAGGGCGTGGATTTTTCCATCGATGAACCGCTTCTGATCATGTTCGATGCCAAATCCGATGTCACCATCCGGGCCTGTATCCAGGTTCCTGGCCGGGGCAACCTGGCGCTCAACGAAACCCAATCCTTTTCGGAAGGCAGCAACGAGTTCAACCTGGGCGCGTTTGCCAAAGGCAGCTACATCATGCGCGTGATCGTGGATGAAACGTTGGTCAAGAATTTCCCGTTCAGCGTCAAATAGATTCCAAATCGTAACTTCTCAATAAATTGGGGAAGATGGGGAGGTGTGGGGGGGGGGGGGGCGGCCCCCCCCCCCCCCCCCCCCCCACCCCCCGCCCCCCAAGTTATTGAGATGATACTCCAAATCATCTGATTCATTTTGGAGGAGTAGTGTTTGAAAGAAAACATATCTTCCTCGCGGTGGGTTTGATTACTTTTGGCTTATTCTTGGCGGCCTGTTTTCCGGGAGAGATGGAGGATGAAACTTATTCCCCTCTTCCTCCGCATCCGACCCTTCCACTCATACAGGAAGCATCATTCGATAAATGGCGACTTTGGGCGAGCGGCACGCAACTGCGCGGGGCCAATATCTGGCAACGTATCGTAGTACCTGATCTGGATGGGCCTGAATTCCTGGGCAGTGGATACATCGGCCCGCCGTATGAGCAGGCGGATTTTGATGCCCTGGCTGCGTCAGGGGCCAACTATGTCAACCTATCCCATCCCGGTCTGTTCACTGAGCGGCCTCCTTATGTACTGGATGAGCAGGTGCAGGCCAACCTGGATCGTTTGATCGATATGGCTGCCCGGGCTGATTTGTTCGTGGTCATCACCTTCCGCACCGGACCTGGGCGTAGCGATTTCACCTTCTACCGGGATGGCGCGGGTGATTGGTTCGATCCCGACCTGCTGGTCGAGTGGGTGTGGGAGGATCAGGAAGCCCAGGACGCCTGGGTGGAGATGTGGCGTTACGCCGCTGATCGCTACCGCGAAAATCCCGTTGTGGTTGGTTACGATCTGATGTGTGAACCGAATTCCAACGATGTGGCGCTGGGGATATGGGAACCCGCCGAGTTCTATCCCGAATACGCAGGCAGCCTCTACGATTGGAATCAATTCTACCCGCGCATCGTGGCCGGGATTCGCGAAGTGGATGGAGAAATGCCCATCCTGGTCAATTCCATGTCCTGGGGATCCGTGCGCTGGCTGCCCTACCTGGAACCGATCGACGATCCGCTCATCGTTTACACCGCTCACCAGTATGAACCTCAATCCCAATATACCCACCAGGAGTCACCTGCCCTGAACACTTACCCTGGCGAGTTCGACCTGGATTGGGATGGAGAACCCGATCTCTTCAACCAAGAGTGGCTGGCAGGTTATCTTTCCATCCTTACAGACTTTCAACAAGAACATAATGTTCCTGTTGCGGTGAATGAATTCGGGGTCGTGCGTTGGGTGCCAAATGCGGCTAATTTTATGCGCGATGAAATGGGTATTTTCGAAGATATGGGCATCAATTATGCCCTGTGGGTGTGGAATCCTGCCTGGGCGCCGTGGACGGAGAGCGTCACCGACTTCAATTTCCGTTTCGGAGCTGATCTGGAAAATGTCTCCCCAGTGGAAAACGATCTCCAGATAGTCATTCTAAATTATTGGTCGCGAAACATCCTACGCCCGTCGAGTTTCGGTCCATAGGAAGTCATGATATGAAGAAACTGATCAGCTTGCTTTTATGTATATTGATCCTCGTTGCCATTCTGGCTTGCGGAGGGACGGCTGCTACACAGACGCCCCCGCCTGAAGAACCGACCTATGAAGCTCCGCCGTTTGGGGACTCGAAACATAGCCTGGATTATGGCGGTGAGGAACGTTCCTACGTACTGCACATCCCGCCAGGCTACGATGCTTCCCAGCCTGCGCCATTGGTTTTGGCTTTCCATGGGATCACGCTGGATGCAAACGAAATGATCCGCATCAGCGGTTTCAATAACCAGTCCGATGCTGCCGGTTTTATCGTCGTTTACCCCAATGCTTCCGGGGAGCAAAGATCCTGGAATGGCGGTCACTGCTGCGGGGAGGCCGCTCTCCATAATGTGGATGATGTCGGTTTCGTGCGCGCCCTGATCGAGGAACTCGCCACTTACCTGGATCTCGACCGCAACCGGATCTACGCCACCGGGTTCTCGAACGGCGCCATCCTGGTTTACCGGCTGGCGTGTGAAATGTCGGACCAGATCGCCGCCATTGGCCCGGTCAGCGCGACGCAGGCGCTGGAGGATATGCTGGCCTGCCAGCCATCGCGCCTGGTGCCGGTCATCCACTTCCACGGCACGGATGATGAACCGAATCCGTACAACGGCGGCACGACTCCCGGCGGGGTGCAGTTCATTTCCGTGAACGATCAAATCTCGTTCTGGGTCGCCACGAATGGCTGCCCAATCGAGGCTCAACAGGTGGTTTCAGGAAACATCATCCACGATGTTTATGCACCCTGCCAGGCCGGTTCCTCTGTGGAATTGTATACAGTGACAGGCGGGAAACACGCCTGGCCGGGCGGGGAAGCCGTCAACCTCCGCATGGGTGAACCAACGATTGAAATCTCGGCCACTTCGTTGATGTGGGATTTCTTTGTCGCACATCCTATGCCGTGAACCTACTTTTCGATCCCATTGAAAGGAGAAGATAACATGTCTCACAACCATCATCATTTATCCAGGCGGGATTTCATCAAGCTCGTTGCTGTGGGAGCAGGAGGCGCATTCCTGGCAGGCTGCAATCGCGGTAAAAGCCTGAACGTGGTTCCGACAACAACCGGGCCCACTGCAACGGAGGTTCCCACCCTGGCAGCGGGTGAAGTTGCCGATACCATCCTGGTCAATGGCAATATCGTTGCCATCGATGCAAATCGTACAACAGCAAAGGCCCTGGCCATCAAAGATGGAATCATCCGTTTCATCGGTGATGACCAGGCTGCACAAGGTTTGGCGGGCGATAACACGCGAGTGATCAACCTGATGGGGCGCACTGTAACCCCTGGCCTGATCGACGCCCACTGCCACCTAAGCGCGTGCGGATTGCTCGGGACCGCCTATGTGGATGTCAGCTGGCCGATTGTTTTCACAGTCGAGGATATGCAAGCCAAGCTCGCAGAGAAGATCGCAGTCACCCCCAAGGGGGAATGGATTGTCGGTTCGGGGTGGGTGACATTTGGGGGGCGCTATCCGACCAAGCACGACCTCGACCCGGTTTCCCCGAACCATCCCGTGATGGTCATCAACCAGGGCGGGCATATGGCAGTGGTCAACAGCCTGGCGCTGGAGATGGCTGGTGTGGATGCCAATACGCCCGATCCGGGCAACGGGCGCATCCTGCGGGAGGCCAATGGCGATCCAAGTGGCACGATCATCAACCACCCGGCAATGGATATCTTCCGGCGTCTGTGGCCCCCGGACCTGCTGAACGTGCAAGTGTACGAGACCAGCGTTCTGAATCCGCAGGCTACGTTTGTTTCGATGGGCGTGACCAGTTTCCAGGATGTGTATTCACGCGACATGGATCGCATGCAAGCTTACTTCAACGTTGCCCGGCGCGGCGAGATGAGCATCCGGGGACAGGTCATGAATGTGCTGGAGTATATCCAGGAGTTGGATGGGCGGATCGCAGCCATCGAAGCCATCCGTTATGAGAGTGATTACATGCACTTTGCCGGGGCGAAATTCCAGGTGGATGGGGCGCTGGAGGCATCCTACACCAACGAGCCGCACAGTGGCCTTGCCTGGAACATCCCCATCTGGAAACCCAAAGACCTGAAGGATGCAGTGCGCGCTTTCCATGATGCGGGTTCCCAGGTAGCCCTCCACACCGCCGGTGATGCGGCGGTTGACCTGGCGCTGGATGCCATCGAGGAAGCCATGAACAAGAACCCGCGCCCTGATCCGCGTCATCGCATCGAACATTCCCCATTGAATACGGACAAAGCCCTGCAGCGCCAAAAAGAACTTGGAGTGGTAATCTCCACACAGCCCACGCTTGTGTGGGCATTTGCAGATGCCTGTGAGCGGATCTGGGGCGAGGAACGCGCCCAGCGCCTGATCCCAACCCGCACCTGGCTGGATATGGGGGTCCCGGTGTGTCTCAGTTCGGATGCCCCCTCGATGCCGTGGTGGAAACCGCAGGCCACCCTGTGTGCCGCCCTCCTGCGGGCCTCCGCCTCCAAGAAACCGGTCAGCCCCGAGCAGGCAATGACGATCGACGAAGCGATGTATGCCCACACCATGGCGGGCGCATACGCTGACTTTACAGAGGATAAGAAAGGTTCGCTGGAGCCGGGCAAATTTGCCGACCTGATCGTCTGGCACGATAACCCATATACAACTGCGGCGGAGGATATCGTCAACCTTACTGTTGACCTGACCATGGTTGGTGGGAAGGTTGTGTTTGAAACGAATGCCTGATTTTCTCCATAATAACAGGATGATGATTGGATAACTAAGACTCCCGACAACAGAAGGAGAAACATGAAACGACTAACCGTTCCTACTTTTGCCATTCTGGCAATCTTGTTCCTGAATTCCGGAACAGGGCTTGCCGCCCCTGCGCGACAGGATGATAACCCCAACCCGCCCGACCACGTGGTCAAACTCATCTTCATCCATCACTCCACCGGTGAGAACTGGTTGACGGATGATTATGGCAACCTCGGGCGTGTGCTGGGGGAAAACAATTACTTCGTCAGCGACACCAACTACGGCTGGGGGCCGGATTCCATCGGAGACCGCACTGATATCCCTAACTGGACAGAGTGGTTCCGCAGCGAGAATACTCCCGTGTATATGGAAGCCCTTTTCAACGAAAGCGGACAGAATTCGTATTACACGCGCGATTTGTCCGATCCGGGCGGGGAGAACGAAATCGTCATGTTCAAATCCTGCTTCCCGAACTCCGATTTGTCCGGCAATCCGGATGACCCGCCCGGCGACTATGAAGATATGACGGTTGCCGGCGCAAAGTATGTTTACAACCAGATCCTGCAATATTTCGCCGCCCGGCCAGACAAGCTCTTCATCGTTGTCACCGCCCCGCCGCTATCCGACCGCTCCAACGCGGAAAATGCGCGCGCCTTCAACAACTGGCTGGTGAACGACTGGCTGGCGGAAAATGATTATCCTTACAACAATGTTGCCGTCTTCGATTTCTACAATGTGCTGACCCACAAGGATGCCCATCACTGGTATCGGGATGGGGAGATCCAGCACATCACCACCGACCGGGATACGCTGGCGTATCCATCCGATGATGACCATCCCTCGGTGGCTGGTAGCCAGAAAGCAACGGATGAATTTATTCCCCTGCTGAACATCTTCTACCACCGTTGGCAGGAGGGCAGTGCCCAATTACCTCCAGCGGAGCTACCGGCGGTTCCCGGGGAGACAGAGCCTGCTCCAGGGGAGTCTGGTGGAGGGCCTGGCGTGCCGCTGCCTCCAGAAGTTGTGCTCTCGATCGATGATTTCGAAGGCGGCGCATCCAGTTGGCAAGCCTATTGGGATGAGTCTACAGGTACAACGATTTCCTGTACTGCCGAAGCGGGAACGGGCGTACAGGGATCGAATTCCCTGCGGATCGATTATTCCATCGCGCCGGGCACTTGGGGGACCTGTGCGCTCATGTTCGATGCGCCTGAAGATTGGAGTGCAGGGGAATGGCTGGCGTTCGACATCCATTCCGAACAATCCGGCCTGCCATTTAATGTGGATCTCTACGGAGGCACGCCGGATATGACCGAGACTTATGTTCATCACCGGGAAACGCCTGTGGAGTATCCCGAAGGGTATATCCCGTTCATGGTGTTCTGGGATGAGTTCCTGCGCGTCGAGTGGGAAGAGAACGCAGGTGTATCCTTCGAACACCCGGAGCAGGTGATGGGAATGGCTTTTGGCTTCGATGGCAGCCAGGATACGCCCTACACTGGAACGATCTGGATCGATAATGTCACTTTGCAGCACATCCCTTCCTATGAGACAGATGATGAAGAAGTGGGAGGAAGCAGTCCATCTCTTCCTTGGCTGTGCAGTTTGCTCTTGCCCCTGTGCTTGATCGGGCTGGCTTTTCTTATCCTTC
>JBFYSM010000504.1:0-3853 GCA_041301605.1 Chloroflexota bacterium
TCTACGATCATTTCGAAAACATTGGCGATACCTTTAGGAACAACATCCTGCTTGCGGTAGGCCCGAAAGACAGCGATCCCGGCCAGGATCAGCAGCACATCCGCAATAAAAACCGAGATCATCGTATTGGTCAAGCCAATTTCACCAATAATCGGAAGTTCAACCGGATGCGTAAGCAACTCTGCTGGCAGCTGCACATGCGGGCTGATCGGTTTGAATATACCCACCAGGATGATTTCTGAGATCACAACAGCCAGTACAATCCATCTCTTGAAACCAAGATGGATTTTCTTACGGGGCTTTTCTGTCACTGTGATTTTCCTCCGGATAAGGATCAGCGCTTTGTGCGCTGGTTGGCGTATTCGGTATTGAGGATTTAACGACCCAATAAATCGCGAACATCGCAAATGGAAAACTGGCAACAAAAAGGATGATCATCAGCCAGGGGCGTGTACCCAACATGCCGTCCAGCCACCATCCCAATAAGGCGGATCCCGCTGCAATGATAATGGTCAACAGGCTGACTTTTCCAAAAACGCTGATAACGGAAAAGTTTAACAACTGCAGCAGGGGTGACTTGTTCCTGTTTGGCTGATTCACGGTTACGGATTATAACATAACTGGAATTATCACCAGAATCCGCGAATAGACTCTAGAACAATGCACTCGCCGCCTGGCTCGCCAACCCGAACCAGGGCGCGAAGGCGAAACCGAGCACCAGGATACCGATAGTCAACACGGTCAGGGCGATGCTGTATGGACGGGAGAGAGGGATAGGATGCTTCTGCTCCTCTTCGCCATCCATGCGGTACAGGTATACATATTTGAGGACGGTCAGATAGTAATACAATCCGATGATCGAGTTGATCACACCCACGAAAGCCAGCCAGATCCAACCTTGCTCGATGGCGGCTGTAAAAACAAATACTTTGCCAACAAACCCGGCGAAAGGTGGCATCCCGGAAAGGGAGAGGAAGGCCACCAGCATCAGGATAGACAAGGTTGGGGCACGGCGAGATAGACCGCTATACGCCTTAAGTTCGTCAGAACCGGTCACCTTGTTAAAAGCGGCAACGATACCGAAGGCTGCCAGGTTTGTCAGGATATAGGCAATCAAGTAGAAGGCTGCGCTGGCTGCGCCACGCTCTGAAAAAGCCACGACACCGATCATGGCATAGCCAGCATGTGCAATCGATGAATATGCCAGCAGGCGCTTGATGTTCCCTTCCGGGCGCAGTTGACCGAGAGCCAGCAGGTTGCCGACCGTCATGGTCAAGGTTGCCAGGATGGCCAGGATCATGCTCCAGTTTTCAGCAATTGACGGGAAGACAACGGTCAGGATACGCAGTACAACCGCGAACCCAGCCGCCTTCGAGGCCGTGGACAGGAAACCCGCCACGGGTGTCGGCGCGCCCTGGTAGACATCCGGCACCCAGAAGTGGAACGGCACCAGGGATACCTTGAAAGCCATCCCAACAATCACGAGGAAGAGCACGCCCATCGCCACCACATTGAAGCTGGTGAACAGGTCGCGCAACTGGTAGAGGCTGGTCTGGCCGGAAAATCCGTACAGCAGGCTGAAACCGTAGAGCAGGATCGTCGAAGTCAGGGCGCCAAAGAGCAGGTACTTGAAACCAGCCTCGGTGGATTTGTCATCATCCTTCATAAAGCCAGCCAGGATGTAGAGCGGGATGGAGGTTGTCTCGATGGACAGGTACAGCATCACCAGGTCCGCCGCGGAGGCCATCAGGTTCATGCCAAGTGTTGCGGCCAGGAGCAAAAGGTAAGATTCCGCCCGTTTATTGAGTTTGTCAACATCCATCATGAAGAGCGAGGTGATAGCTGCACCGAAGATGAAGAACATTTTGAAGGCAAAACCAAGCCAGTCGTGGCGCACCATTCCGCCCAGGACGAGTTCCGGCAACGAGGCCGGGCGTGCCAGGAACAGGCTGATGATCAGCACGAGGAATAATCCGCCCGCGGCAAGCCAGCCCAGGCCGATCCGGCGTTTTTCATCCTTCCAGAACGGATCGATGATCAGGATCAGGATGCCCAGGATCAGCAAAAGGATCTCTGGCAGGATTGCAGTCAGGTTGGCAGTCACTTATGCACCTCCCAACAGGCGCAGGATACTCTGGACGCCGGTTTGCACCATCGGAACCATCAAGGATGGGAACAATCCCAACAGGATCATGATGGCGCACAGTACACCGATCGCCACTTTATCCAGCACGTTAATCGGCCCGATATGGCCTTCGAACTCAGATGGCATTTCGCCAAAGAAGACCCGCCGGATGACCAGCATGATATAGCCTGCGGTTACGACAATCGAGATTACCGCAACAATCGCAACAATCGGCAAACGTTCCCAGACGCCCATGAAGATGGGGAACTCGGCCACGAAACCGGACAACCCAGGCATGCCCATCGAAACCAGGCCGCCGATGATGAAACCGATTGCAGGCCATGTTAGAACCTTCGCCATGCCGCCCAACTTCGGGATCTCGCGCGTGTGCGCCCGGTCGTAAACCATGCCTACAACAGCAAAGAAGAGAGCCGTCATCACGCCATGCGAGAACATCTGCACACCGGAGCCGATCAGGCCTTTTTCGGTCAAGGTGGAAAAGCCCAACATCACCAGACCCATGTGCGAAACGGACGAAAAGCCAATAACGTATTTGAAATCGGTTTGAACGAAGGCAATGAAGGCGCCATAGACAACATTGATCAGGGCCATGATCATGATCCAACTCTTCCAATGCACAGCTCCCTCCGGCAGGAGCATGATACCGACCCGTAATGCTGCAAAGGCGCCTAATTTCATCAGCACACCAGCGTGGAACATGGAGACAGCCGTCGGGGCAGCCACGTGGCCATCCGGCGACCAGTTATGGAACGGGAAGATACCACCCAAAACGGCAAAACCCAGGAAGACGAACGGGAACCAAAAAACCTGGAAAGGAATTTCCTTACCGAAGAAAGTCACCATCCGGTCGAATGCACCGGCCTGGATCGCATCCTGCATTTTCAGCATATCGAAGGTCAACGTGCCGGTGAAGTCCCGAACCGCCCAGAACATCGCCAGCGCGCCAACCAGGGAGATCACCGAACCGATGAACAGGTACAGGGTCAGTTTCATGGCCGCGTATTCACGCGTCTTGATCCAGCCCCAGATGGCGATCAGCAGGTACATCGGGAAGACCGCGATTTCGTAGAAGAAGAACAACTGGAACAGGTCGAGGGCGGCAAAGACGCCAAGCACACCGCTGGCCAGGATGAACAGGAAGGCAAAGAACTCGCGTGGTCGGTCATCGATGCCCCAGGAGATCAGGACACCCGTGAACATGACCACACCGGTCAGCAGGATGAGCGGGGTGCTGATCCCATCCACACCCCAGTGCAGGCCGATGCCTAAGGAAGGCATCCAATTGTATTGCTCCTGGAACTGGTACCCAGCCAGGGATTTATCGTACGTGAAATATACCCAAAGGGATAAGATCAGAGCAAAGGTTGCCGCCGCCAAAGCCGTGACGCGGATCTCGGTCTTGCGCTCGGGCTTCATCAAGAGCAGGATGAGCGCAGCAACCATGGGGGTGAAAACGATGACACTCAGAACCGGGAATTGCATGGCTCACCTCAACTAAAATAACATGGTCACGGCTTTATTGATCACATCCAGGATCCACATCGGCCAGATGCCGATGACCAGGATGAGCACCATGAGCGGAGCCATGACGATGATTTCGCGGGTATTGATCTCGGTCAACTTGTGCTCCCCGTGCGCCCAGTGTTCGTTCAGTGGACCGTGGAGCACATTCTTGATCCCTTTCAGGATGTATGCACCCGTAAAGAG
>JBFYSM010000520.1:0-10197 GCA_041301605.1 Chloroflexota bacterium
ACAGCCGTCTGTATAGATAGCCAATAACTATTCCAAGAAAGAGAAACCTTGGTGCGTCAAGCATTATGCCGATGAGAAAGTAATGCAAGACATCACGCTGCCCAAGAAAACTTTGGGGAACCAGGTTCAGGATTGTCATGATGACCAGGGCGATGAGGCTTATTATCACGGATTTTAGAATTGGATCCTTTGTTGGAATCTTGTCAAAAAAACGAAGCAAAGAATAACTGACGCAGAATCCGATAATCAAACCAGCGGGCAAAGAAGCAACCCAAACCGTTTGAATATTCGCTTTTGAAAAGGCAGATCTAAACTCCGCTGCGATGGGAAGCAGGGAAATTGCGATGGTAGTTACCCAGAATACTACTCCGCCCCCAATAGTTAGTATGAACAGCTTCTTTGAGAGGATGATCGAACCTTTTTTTAACATTTGGCTTTCTCCTTGTGATGTGTTGTGTCCGCTTTATTAGGTCTATTCCACGAGCAAAACATGGTGTTGAGCGGGGAGGGGGTTAGGGAGGGCTGAAGGCCCTCCCCGACCCCCGATAGTGCAAATCTGTGCCATGTTCAAGACCTCATTCGTCGCTGGTCTCGCAACCAGCCTCAACTCATGCTGGTTTTTGATCCTTTGCACCCATAATCAGAAGCCACAACGTAAGGGAAAATTCCCCAATAAACCCTGCCACAGAACTCACGCAGGTTAATACGACGTTGCCCGGGAAAAAGAAGAACTGAACTGGAAACATGAGCCAGGCAAAACATTCAACCATCAAAATGATGCCCAGGAACCTGGGAAGGGTGCCCGACTTGTAAACCAGGTAACCCAGCGGAAAGAGCCAGGCGCTGAAAAAGATCTGGGCGATCCCCGAGAACCCGTTCTTGTAGATATCCAGGGATAACATCGCCAGGGCTTGCAGTTGATCGGCCTGGAATGCTTTCAAGTAACCCGCGCCGCTCAAGATCAATTGGCTGGCGATCAGAAAGAGATCGCTGAAACAATGGACGGCGACACCGCCCAGGTTCAATAACAGGAACAGCAAGGCGAGGTTCTTGTTCACCGGCTTCAGCAACACGTACAAAGCCCAGGCTGTCAAAAGGAAGAGCACAGCCGAAACCAGGTCGAGCACGAAGCCGATCCGGAATTGCAATGCAGAGGCGATGATATTCCGGGCGGTCGTCGCCGCATCTCCCAATATGATCAGCTTGGAACGACCAAGCACATTGGCGAAGATGGAAACCACGATGTAGATCAGATACAGGAACCCTGCCATTCTTGCGGTCTTTTTGTTCGTATTCATTTTTAATCTCCTTTATTGAGTGATATGGATGAGTTTCATTTTTTGCGGTTTTATTGAATTTATTCATGCTTTATCTCCTTTGAACAGGGACCAGCCCGACAGGCCAATGCCCACAAGGTATAAAGCGCTCTGAACAACGTTCACCTGCCAGCGCCCATGCCCGATATATGAGGAAGCGAAAAATGCCATCACTTCCACAAAGCCGATCACCAACACCAACATCCAGAAAGCCGATTTTTGACCGGCGACCAGGTTTTTGTGGATGAGCGGCCATGTCAATACTGAGACCATGAGAGAGCAGGAGTTATACAGGATCGTAAAGCAATTGAGCGCGGCAATGGTCTTGGCACTGAGGCTGGCGATTTCAATTTCTGAAAAAGACGCCACCTGCAAAATGGGAGAGTCTTTCTTGAGCACGATGACATAGCTCAAAATGATGAAGGCGAGTATGAAGTTGATGACGCACCATATTGAAAGAACCATCAAACCTTTTTTTAACATTTTTATTTTCTCCTTAATTCGTATCTACTCACGCAGTCCTGGAAGCGACTGCCGACGGATCGAAGCCTTTCGCGATCAGCCAGACGGCCAAAACCAATTCCTGCGGGAGAATCGGCATTAAAAGAATGACCTGGATCGTCCCGAAAGGAGGCAGGAGATTGAACACCACCAACAGAGCGCTGATGATGTTCAATGTGATTCCAACCAGACCCCAAACGGATAGCCAGCGAGGAACGAGTCTGAATTGATAGAAGACAACATAGTACATCAGGGCACCGATGCCGAAAGTCAACAGATTGGCCCCATCTCTAAACCAACCGATTCCTGCGTTGATCACTGCATCTGCTGTCTGAAAGTACGATGACGCTGGAGCCCCGGCTTTCACGAATTCCTGGCTTAGTGCCAATAGGACAACATAGAGGAGAGCGCCAACAATGTGGAGCGCTCCCTCGATAACTCTGAATCCAGCCGCACCAAACGCCAGGCCTTCGTTGTATTTCTTCAGAATCGGATACAGCGCAAGGCCAATACCGGCACAGGCAAGACCCATGATGAATTTAATCGCCGTGAAGATGATCATCTGGCCCTCATTGGTGGAAATCGCAGTCAGATGATCCGGAGCACTGACCGTGTTTAGCATTAGTGGCAGGCTCAGTAGGGCCGGAACCGTCCCCAGAATGAATAGCACACCCACGATTGCTGCGGTCTTTCTGTCTGTTCCCTGGTGACTTCCTTTGGTCATATTCATTTTTTAACTCCTTTTCTTATGATTGAATTTACCGTAGACAAACCGCACCTATCCATTTACGATTTGGCATCTGGCGTATCTGCCGGGCTACCCTTCAGGGTTACGCCACTTCCAGGCATACCAGACAACCAGTAAGACAAACACAAGTTGTGCAGTTGACCAAACGAACTCATAACTGGCAGATTGCAATACAAAACCCAAGACCCAAAATACAAGAATAACCACAGCATAGAATATGCCCATGATGCGGTTTGCCAAACGGCTCACGCGAGATTTCAATATCAGGGTCAAGGCGCTCATCAGAATGGGACCCACAAATATTATTCCCATTACTGACAATAATCCGGGGGTTACTGCGATGGATCCGTTATTCTCAAGGGAAGCCTTCAGTACAGCCGGATCATTTATGCGGTACGTATCTCCGTTTAAAGAACTTAACACTTCAGCCACCCATAGCACTGCAAGGATGATCCTCACATCCAGTGGATTTTTAGCGGTCTCTTTGTTCGTCCCATGTGAACTTGCGTTGGTCGTATTCATTCGTTTCTCCTTTTTGAAAGATATGGATGAGTTTCATTGAAGTAGGCTTGCGTAAAATTGTGGTCACCACCCGGTTATCGGGGGTTGAAATAGGTTGGGAATATTTTCATAGGCAAACTTCCTTCCCAAGGTGTTACTGTCAATTTACGATTTGACGTCTGACGCATCTGCCTGGTCTGTCCCAAGCGTAGTCGAGGGGCCGGGTTCGAGAGGACAGACCGAGAGCAATGGCATGCCCAGGTCGCGCACTTTTTTGAGCAGGCCATGCAAGGCAGCCTGGTCGATCACCATGCCAGTTAGAAGCGTAGTGCCATCTTCTTCCAGCGTGACAGTCAGGCCTTCAAACCAGTCTGACCATTCCGGGTCCAGGTGGCCATTGATTCTGATCTTGTAGTTTGTCGGTTTATTTGGATCCGTTTTTGGGTTGAATTTGTTTCGCATACCTCTGTACCTTTTGGCCCGGTAATTACCGTCCGCGCCACTTGTCTGATGTACAGAGATAATATCCCCCACACAGTGTTAACGAATAGACACTTTAGTGTTGGCGATGGGTGTTGTTTTTTTTCGAGGGGAAATGCTGAGGAAAATGAACCTTACAACAAGCCCAGTTCACGGGCACGGGCGATGGCTTCGGTGCGGCTTTGAACTTGCAGTTTGTCAAATATTTTACGGTTATGCCCTTTGATCGTGTCCAGGGCCAGGAACAGACGTTCGCCGATCTCTCGATTCGAGAGTCCCTGGGCGATCAGCTTCAATATTTCCAACTCGCGCTGGCTCAACGACTCTATTAAAAACGAGGAACCGGGAACTGGCGCAGCCGGTCGTTCCTCTTTCATCTCCCCTTTGAAGACAGCCAGCAGCTTGTTGACATAGTCGAGGCGGATGCCCTGCGCGGCCGCAGCAGACAGGAGTTCCGCCATCACATCTCCTTCGTCAACAAAGAGGCGGATGTAACCGCCCGGCTCGGCCAGCGCCAGGGCTTCGGTCAACACTTGCACCGCATGGACCTTTTCGCCTTGTGCAAACAGAACAACGGATTGAACAGCCATCACCAGGAGCAGCCTTCCTGCCATTTTTTTTGCTTCCGCTTGCTGGCGTTGTGGTTCCACCACTGCCAGCGCTTCGGATGGGTTGCCCTGGGCGATGAGGACACGCGCCTGCATGAGCGGTATCACATTTTGCCGTACCAATTGTGCGGCCTCATCCACGTTGCCCTGGAAAAGGTGGATCCTTGCCCGGGTGTAGGCAATATCCGACAGGCGATAGGTGTAATTCTTTAGACGCGAGGTTTGTTCTGCCTGCAAAATCTTGTCCATCGCAGCGGCCGCATCTCCTCGGGCCAATTTCAGGTTGGCCAGGAACACTTCACTCAATACCAACCTGTCAATGACTTGATCATACTGCCGCGCCAGCTGCAAGCTTTTCTCTCCAAACTTTTCAGCGGCATCCAGATCGTTCCACTCATAATAGATGCGGGCCAGGCCAAGATACGCTACAGAGGCATTATATGGAGAATAAACATCGATCAATGGCAAAACACGGTGGTAGGTCTCAGCCGACTGGTGAAGCTGGTTCTGAGCTTCCTGTACCTGGCCCAAACGGATCGAAGCCAATGTGGAGTCGATCTCATCGCCACATGCCTGGGCGAGAGAGTAGGCTTCGGTATAGGCCCGGGCGGCCTCCGTCAGGTCTCCCTGGATATAATAAGCAAACCCCATCGACCGGACGGCCATGGACCGTTCAGCCAGGTTGTCAGGGTGCAGATATTCCAGGGCGCGCTGCCCCTGAACGAGTATGGTTTCTATCTGGGCCTGCGCTTGCGCCACGTTCGCCCTGGCGGCAGCAATTCTTCCGATCAGGTCGCGAGTCGTTTCGTCCAGCCCAGCACCCGGCAGGGCTGCCAAAGCCAAAGCGGCTTCGGTCGCCTGGAGCTTCTCTTCCACGCCTGTTACCTGACCGATAACCAGCAACATCGCAGCCTGCATCCACCACAAGGTCGGCCTGACATCCAGCACGGTCTTTGAAAGCGACTCCAGCCAGTCCAGTATTGCCGTCGCCGTGCCGCGCAGGTGGATGGGCATCTTCGTGCTTTCCATCAGGCGCCCGGCACGATCAACATCATTGGCTGCAGCCGCATGCTTAAAAGCTTCAAGCATCAGGTCATTGTTTTCATACCATTGGCTGGCATGGATGTGCAGTTCTGCGATCCCTGCAGGGGTGAGACTTTGCCCCAGCCGTTTGCGAAGCAGATCGCCAAACAGCTGGTGATAGCGGTACCAGCGCCGCTCGTTGTCCTGGGGGACGATGAACAGGTTGGCACGCTCAAGATATTCCAGGGTTGCCTGACTGGGAATGGACGGGTCGAGTAAAACAGCGTCGCAAAGAGGCCCGCACATGCGGTCGAGAATGGAAGTGCGCAGCAGGAAAGCCTGGAACCTTTCGGGCTGCTGGTGCAGGACCTCTTCAAGCAAATAATCCATCACGAAACGATGGCTGCCGGTGAAAGACTGGATGAAACCAGCAGCGTCTTGATGCGCCTGCATAGAGATCGCGGCCAGTTGCAGGCCGGCGATCCAACCCTCGGTGCGTGTTTCCAACGCAGTGACATCTTCGGCGGATAGGTTCAGTCCCATCCGCTGGTTGAGGAACTCGGCAGCTTCGGCAGAGGTAAAACGCAGATCGGCGAGGCGCAGTTCGGTGAGTTGGCCGCGGGCGCGCAGGCGGGCCAGCGGCAGATCCGGATCTTCGCGCGTGGCGATAAGCAGGTGCATTTGCGGCGGCTGGTGTTCGATGAGGAAAGCCAGGGATTGATCGACCGGCTGGGAATCGATCGAGTGGTAGTCATCCAGGACGAGCAGAAAATTCTCAGGGATGGTGGAAATTTCGTTGAGCAGGGTGGTCAAAATGGTTTCGATCTGCAGCGGTTGGGGGGATTGGAGCGCAGCCAGTAGCCCCTCGCCAATTCCCGCCCGGATCGTCTGCAACGCTTTTACCAGGTAAGAGATGAACCGCGCCGGATCGTTGTCTCCTTCATCCAGCGACAGCCATGCGACGGGCATCCCGCAACTGGCGATCCATTCGCTGACCAGGGTGGTTTTACCAAAGCCGGCGGGGGCGGAGATGAGCGTTAGCCTGCAGCCTTGTGCGCACCCTGCATTCAGCCGCTCGATCAGGCGCGGGCGCGGGACAATCTTGGGCCGAGGCGGGGGGATGTAGAGTTTGGTGGCCAGGAGCGGTGCGGGCATGGCTCAAGTATACAGCACACAACCTAAATTCAGAAAGTGCATACCTGAGCAAAGCGGGAGATCGCGTTGCATCGTAAGGTGCAAATTCCTTTACTACTCCACTTATCAAACGAAACAAAAAAGACCACATGGAATCTTTGTTCCATATGGTCTATATGTTCCAGTGCCCCCAAGGGGATGCTTTATATACGGATAATACTTGTATGAGAGGGTCTGTGAATTTTCCAAGCTTGCTATTTTTTGATTCTAGGCCTGATCCAGGCGCGACTGCTGCATCAGCCAGATATAACCATCCTCCAGGCTGGGTTCGACCGGCATGGCAGGATGGCTGTCCACCCGCTCGCCGACCAGGCGGTACTGGACGCCGTCCTGTAGCTGCATGGTGGAGACGATCCCCGCACCGCCGTCCGGCTGCTCGCCTTTCGTGGCCACGGTCCAGACCTTGCCGCGCACGGCCTCGATCAACTCGCGAGGGCTGCCGCGGAAGAGCACCCTGCCCTGGTGCAGGACGGCCATGTCGTTGCAACTCTGGCTGATGTCTTCGACGATGTGGGTGGACAGGAGCACCGTGCAGCGCCCGGCCATCTCTGCCAGTAGGTTGCGCAGGCGGACGCGCTCCTCGGGGTCCAACCCGGAGGTGGGTTCGTCCACGATCAGCAATTGTGGGTTGCCGAGAAGCGCCTGGGCGATCCCGACCCGGCGTTTCATCCCGCCCGAGAAGGTGCGCAGGCGGTGCTTGGCGTCCCCGGTCAAGCCGGCCAGTTCGATGATCTCGACCAGTTGTTTCTGCCGTTCTTTTTTGTCCGTCACACCTTTCAATAGGGCCACGTATTCCAGGAACTCGAAAGCCGTCAGGTCGGGGTAGAGGCCGAGCTCTTGGGGCAGGTAGCCAAGCACGGACTTGACCGCCAGCTTGCCCTTTCCGGTGGTGATATTGTTGCCGAAGATGCTGACCTTGCCTGCGGTGGGGCGTAGCAGGCCGGCCAGGATGCGCATCAGGGTGGTCTTGCCGGCTCCGTTTGGCCCGACCAGGCCGAACATGCCGCTGCCGATCTCCAGGTCCACACCGCGCAGTGCCTGGACTTTCTTGCCGTATGTCTTGGTGAGTTGGATGATGCTGATCATTAGAAATTCTCCTTCCATTGGAGCCAGAGACGGGCGAGACCGGCCAGGAGCAGGAATGCGGCCAGGAGCGCCAGGTACATCAGGAGGACCTGACCGATCCCGATGCGGGTCGTGATCCAGGTGAGGGTGATTGTCTGCCCCAGTACTTTGGCCTCGATGGCCGTGGCTCCCGAGTGATAGTTTTCGAGCAAGAAGTAGACGACCTTGTCCATAAGCATCTCACTGGACGGTGATCGAAATGCGGACACCCAGAAATAGACGCTGAGCAGGCCGACAACCAGACCAGGGAAGATGGCCGCCCGCCGGCTGCGAAACAGGACCCCCGGTAGGGTCCCGGCCGCGGTCGCCCAGGCCAGCAGCGGCAGCCCACCCAACAGGCTCAATTCGATGAAATACAGACTGGCATACGAGGAGAGCCAGAAGTGGACGGTGGTCATCAAGATGACATTAGCGACTGCAAAGAAAAGTCCGAGCATGACCGCCGCGACCACCAATACAGCGGCCAGTGTCCCCAGGAATTTCCCTGCCAGGTAGCGGGCGCCGGTAAGCGGGGTGGTGCGCAACCATTCCCAGGTTCCGAAAACATGGTCTGCCGGAATGGCAACGATTGTCGCGACCGGCAGGAGCAGCAGGGCGGCAAACATCTCCCACCAAGCCAGGATTGAACTGTAGACGAACATGTCGCCGATCCCGTCCCGGATGAAGATGGGATATTCCTCGAGTTTCAGCCCGTAGGTGGTCCACTTCTGTATCTGTTCCGGGGTCATGCTAGTCGCAGACTGCCAGTTGGACATATTCGTCAACGGTGCCATCATCATCCCGGCGCCAACTAGCAGGCCGACCAGGATCATGATTATTACCGGCGCGCCGCGCCGAAAGGCGAAGCGGAACTCGGTCTGGGCGATGGCCAGAACCTGACGAACGGCATTCATCAGAAATTCTCCTTCCATTGGAGCCAGAGACGGGCAAGCAGGGCGGCCCCGGCGATGGCGAGCAGGGTGGCGAAAACCATTCCCGCGATCTGGCCGGCCCCGACCGATGTTGTGCCAACCCCCGCCAAGCCGGGAGATGGCAGTTCTAGAGTCGGGCGTACCAGCCGGGTAAAGGTTGCCTGCCACAGGGACGGGTAGCCCTGGAAGAGGCGATATGCCAGCAGGTCGTACGTATTGCCCGACGCATCCGGGGCACGGAAAGCCCATAGCCAGAAGAAGATGCTCACTGCCCCGGCGGCGAAACCCGGCAGGAGGGCGGCGCGCCGGGAGCGTGAGGCGGCTCCGGTCAGGATGCCAATAAGCGTGGCAAAGGCCAGCACCGGCAGCCCGTCCAGGAGGGACAATTTGGCATAGAACGCGACCAGTCCCCACGGGACGCCGGCACCGAAGTTCTTGATCGTGATCCCTTCCAGAATTACCAGGAAGAGCAGGAATGGGAAGCAGGCGATGAAGACCACGAGGGCGAATGTGCCGAGAGCCTTCCCGGCCAGAAAAGTGGTCCCATCCATGGGTAGGCTGCGTATCAACTCCATCGTCCCGAACTTGCGCTCGGCCGGCAGCGCACCGGCGGTCGCCACCGGCAGGAATAGGAGCGCCAGGTACAAAAAGAACCAGGACTGGGTGGCATCCAGGGCGAAAAAATCGGCAAACGCATCCCGGGCAAGGACCCGGTAGACATCCGCGGTGATCCCGTTGCGGGCCAGCTTCTGCACTTGTTCAGGAGTGTACTGGTCCATGTGCGGGTCCGCCATCTGAAGATTATTTCCTACGTTCATCAGGATGCCGGCACCAAGCAGCAGCCCGATCACGGCGGTCACCACGACCGGCGCGCCGCGCCGCACGCCGAAGCGGAATTCTGTGCGGGCTATGGCGAGGATTTGACAGAGCGTTTTCATGCGCGTGCCTCACTGTTAAGATTTTTGAAATTCGGTTTTCGCCACAGATCCTTATCGGGGCGATGTGAATAAGATCGTGCTCTTCATCAAAACGTTGGTGTTCAGATGCGTTTATCTGTGATTTGTTTAGCGTGTTCCCATCAGACGGTCTTCGTCGCCCAGGAATTTCAGCGCCAGCAGGAACAGGCTTACCCCGATCCCGACCAAGGCCAGCCGGTTTAACAGGTAGATCGCCAGGCCGAGTTTTTCCGGCTGCAGATAGACGTGGACCGGCCAGAACCATGACCATATTTTTAGGATCTCGTCGCCTCCATATAGGCTGGCCGCCCATAGCAGGGTTGCCAGCAGGGTGCCAAAAACACCCTGGCGGGTGACCTGGGTAGTGAAGACAGCCACCCCGCCGAGAACAATCCCAGCCGCTAGCCAGCGGACTAGCGCCAGCGCCAGGTTTTCAGCCGGCCAGGCGGATGCGAAGACTAAGGTGGCGACCAGAGCTAGCGTGACATGCATGCCGGCCATCAGTTTCAGGCGTTCCAGGAAGAGACGCGGCAGCGGGACGGGATAAGAAAGCAGCAGTTCGAGAGCGGCTTCGTTGTCCGGACCGAGCAGGAAGGCGGCCTGCACCGCAAAGAGCAGTGGGGCGATCGTCTCGACTGCCCGGCGCGGATAGACTATGTCCGGCAAGTTCCCGGCGTGGCGCATGATAGTCTCTAGAATGAAGAATGCTCCCAGGACCAAGGCGCTGGCAACGACTGGCCACCAGCCGGTCAGTTTCAGGTTGAGCCGCGGCGGGATCGAAAGGGAAGGTTTCATGCCTGTTTCCTGAGCCAGTGTTCCTCGCTTCTGCCCAGC
>JBFYSM010000011.1:0-4060 GCA_041301605.1 Chloroflexota bacterium
ACCATGAGTGTGGCGGTCTGGGCGGCCATCATCAGGTGCAGGGCTGGTTCATCAGTCGGGTAAACCACATGGCCGGCCACATCGATACGGATCACGTTTCCACTGGTTTCGCGCAATACGGATTCGAAAAAGGCGACCCCTTCCTTGACCTGGGACGGGCTGGCCCAGTTCGGGTAATACCCGTCGATGTGCACTTCACCGCTTCCGGAATCCAGGGTCACATCAGCGGGAATCACCAGCCCGAAAACCAGTCCGGCTGTGTCGATCAGGAAGCTTTTCAACTCCTGTTCCGTATCCAACCGGACGAGTTGCATATCCGGCCTGTCCTCCAGCGATTGGAGGGCTGCAGAGCCTGCAGGATCATAGATTGCCAGGGTGGGCAGGCCACGCAAGGCCAGCAACAGCGGCATGGCCTTGGCAGAAAGCATCAGTACGAGTACGCCAAATGACAGGGACATGATGGTGCGGTTCTTCCATGCATCCAGGGTGTCCTTGGCAGTGATCGCCAGGATGATCCTGATCTTTTGGCGGAACGAAGGTTTGTTCATCAAAAACTCTCTTTCAACTGTGGATCATGCACATGGCTAACGGTCCGCCCGGCGCACCAGCCAGGCTTCCCAGGCCAGCAGGGCCACCACAAACGCCAGGAGCAATCCCAACCGAGGCAGGCTCTGGGCGAGCACGAGCTGGTCCGAGAAGGAGAAGATCAACAACTGCGAAGTTGCCACTGGCGGCAGCCAGTTCATGATGCTGATCAGCCAGGCCGGGATCAAATCGGTCATCCAGCTCAGGAAGATCGGTATGAGCAGCGGGAACATGATCACGTTGGCAACCAGGATCAACTGCTGGCGGTTCTCGATCAGGGTTCCCAGGATCAATCCCAAGGCAATGCTGAGCAGTGTGCACAGCAACACCGCCAGCAAAGCCAGCCACCACTGGATGATGAAACTGGCATTCAGGGCAAAGGCCAGAACGATAAAGGCCAGGCCATAGAACAGGCCAGCCAGGGCCTTGGCGATCACGATCTGCCCGCTGGTGGCCGGTGAGACCAGCAAGGCATCCAGTGTTTTGGTGGCCTTTTCCTCCAGCATCAGGTTGGGGATCAGCACCATCCCAAGCATCATCACGACAACCACAGCCCCTGCGCTAACCAGGTAGCCGCCATGCGATTCGGGCAGCATGGTCAGGGTGCCGCCTTCCATGGTGATCCGGACCGGCGCGCCGACGATGGCGGTGATGCGGTTTTCCAGGTCGAGGCGCTGCTCCTCGGTCTTCTCAGCGCTGACCCAGTGCAGCACATACCCCTGGATCTGTGGGATCCCCCCGGCGGCCAGGGTTTGGTCGAAATCGGCAGGCAGCACCAGGCCCAGTTCGGCATCGGCATGGACGCGGAAGCGCTCCTCGAAAACGGCAAATGAATCGTATACGCGCACGTTCAGGGTGTTGCTGTCCTCCAGCGCCTGGGTGTAAACCGAGTGACCGGCATCATACAGGAAGGCAAAGGGAATCTCGTCACTGCTCAGGGCCGGGAGGAACTTGTACATGACAACCAGAAAAACGATGGTGATCAGGGCGGTCAGGGTGGTCTTGTTCTTGAGCGCATCCAGGATATCCTTGCCAGTGATGGCCAGGATGATGCGCAGATTCTGTCGGATAGGGGTGGCTTTGTGATTCATGTTTTTTGCTTTCTCTATTATCGCTTAATTTCTTGTGAAATGGGTTAGACAACCGCGGCGACTGCGGAAGTGGCTGCAACGGCCCCGGCGGCATCTTGGTTGATGCAGTGCACCAGGTAGATGGCCAGGCACAACAGCAGGGGCAGGTCGGGATCATCTACCGGGATGTGCAAGGTCATCCAGGCTCGTTGTTTGAACCAGTGATAGCCATGTTCGATCTCGAAGAAGGCTTTCTCTCCGCTTTCAACCAGTGCCCAGGCATTCGCCAGGCCTTTGGTGCGATACCACTCGAAGCTCCTGCCATTGGCCAGGCTGAGGGTGCCGTTTTTCAACCAGTCGAACTCGAAGCTGGCCACCGCC
This sequence comes from Chloroflexota bacterium, assembly GCA_041301605.1. Taxonomy (GTDB): domain Bacteria; phylum Chloroflexota; class Anaerolineae; order Anaerolineales; family Villigracilaceae; genus VGNO01. The sequence goes on from JBFYSM010000011.1 coordinate 2,037, forward strand.
TGTTCGGAATTGGCAACGGTCGCGACCACTTTATCACGCAACCAACCCAGGCGGTCGAAAGTCCACCAGCTTCCTGCAACCTTGGCCACTGCCGCGTCGGACAGCAATTTGGTCCAGTAGACCTCGGCAAACAGATCATCATCCTGGTAGAGTTCGAAGGCATCGAGGCTGAATTTGGGTTGCTTCCAGAGCAGTTCGTTTCCAATCAGGGTGTTCATGGGTTTCATGAAAGTCTCCTCTCGAGACTTCCGAAGTTTTGTAAACTTCGGAAGTCTGGCTAATCCCGATACAGCGAGTAGCCGGTCAATTCCAGGAAGATATCCTCCAGGGTGACCTTCCCGCCGCCGTGGGCAGCCTTGAGATTTTCGGGTGTGTCCAGGGCAACGATCCGGCCCTGGTCCAGGATGGCGACCCTGCGGCAGAGCTGTTCGGCTTCCTCCATGTAGTGGGTGGTCAGGAAGACGGTCAGGCCATCCTCGGCCAGGGTACGGACGATCCTGCGCACATCGCGCGCCATGCCCGGATCCAGGCCGCGGGTCGGCTCATCCAGGAACAGAACTTTGGGTTCATGCAGCAGGGCGCGGGCGATCAGCAGGCGCTGCTTCATCCCGTTCGAGTACTGCTTGATGCGTTCCCTGGCCCGGTCCGCCAGCCCAACCTGTTCCAGCACCGCCTGGACTCGGCTTTTCGGGACTCCGTAAAGCCCGGCCATGAAGTTCAGGTTGTCGCGTGCCGAGAGGCGCTCGTAAACGTTCTGGTACTCGAAGACAACACCGATCTGGGGCTTGAGTTGATCGCGCTCGCGAAGGATATTGCAGCCGGCGACGCGGGCGGACCCCTCGGTTGGCCGCAGTTGGCCGGTCAGCATCTTGATCGTGGTGGTCTTTCCGGCCCCGTTCGGGCCGAGGAAGCCAAAGATCTCCCCCGCCTCAACCGTGAAGGAAATATGATCCACGGCACGCGTGCCGTTGTAATCGCGGGTCAGTTCTTGTACCTGGATGGCATTCATCGGTTACTCCTTTGTGTTACCTGTTCCCAGTATACAGATTAAAGAATCCGATTTCAACAAAAAAGCGCCGAACGGCGCTTGGGGGCTTTGAATGGTGCATTTGAGGGGTTGAATGGAGCCAAAAACAGTGCAGAAAATGAGATGTTTTCCCCCGTTTATCCATCGATTGGATCAGTATCCCAGCAATTCCTTCAACTCCCCGGCCGCGGATTTGCTGAGCGGGATCTGCGTGCCGTTCGGGTCATCCAGGCGCAGGCTGAATGCATTGCGGGTGAAGGGGATCACCTCGCGCACATGCTGCAGGTTGACCAGGTAACTACGGTGAGCGCGGAAGAACCCGCTGCGGGCCAGGCGTTTCTCCAATTCAGCCAGCGTGTACTGCGAAGGCAGGCGGTCTTCCAATGTGACCAGGAAGGCGCGGCCTTCACTGGCATCCGCGTAGAGGATATCGGCCGGGTTGAGCAGCAACACCTTGTCGTCCGCCTTGACCGGGATCTTGAACGCCTGCCGATGGGTAGCATCTTCCTGTTGCTGCGTGACATCCACGATGCGCCCGTCCTGGAGTTCATAGAGCATATCGCACAGGGAAGCCAGCCCGGTCTGGTCGCTGTTCAGGATCAGGATGGTAACGCCATCATCGGCCAGAGTCCGGATCAGGTTGCGCAGCAGGGTAATGGTCTGTTCATCGCAGCGGGCAAAAGGTTCTTGCAATACCAAGAATTTTGGCTGGTGCAGGATGGCGCGCCCAAAGGCCAGCCGCCGTAGCAAGCTGGATGATAGTTTGCTGGCGGAAGTATGCAGGTGATCCGCAAGCCCAACCAGTGCTAGGACTTCAGCAGCGCGTTCTTTGGGCAAGCTGTACAGGCGGCTTTGGAATTGGAGGTTGGAGAGTGCACTTTGGTTTTTATAGAGGCCATCTTCGGCAAACAGCACGCCGATCACCTGGCTCAGGCCGGCTTTCTGGCGGGAAGGTTCCAGGCCAGCCAGGCGAATGACCCCCGCGGTCGGCCCGGAT
>JBFYSM010000536.1:0-3813 GCA_041301605.1 Chloroflexota bacterium
ACACTGGGAGCTCTGCTGGGTCATATCATCCTTCTTTCCCCGGAAGGCACACTTTACAAATCCTATCAGGTTTCTACAACCTCATCCCCTGTTCAGGAGGTTTCGCTGCCTCCGATGGAAACCCTGATATCAAAGATCAAGCAAACACGCCAGGGGCTCATTATCGAAAATATTCACAAGGATAAACGCTGGCAGGCTGCGCCCGATGATCCAGCACAGACCGTCGTGATCGTCCCCATGTTCGGCCGCTTTGACCTGCTCGGCCTGCTCATCCTTGCCCACGAACAGAGCGGCTATTTCTCTATGGAGCACAAGCTGCTGCTGCAAGCCATTGCCAGCCAGGCCGCGATCGCGGTTGAGAATGCCCGTCTATATGCCAGTATGGCCCAGGATCAACAGAGACAGGCATCTGTTTTCCAAGGGTCCATCCAGTTTGCCATGCTATTCGATGATGATGGCCGGATGAAATGGCTGAGTCCTTCCAGTGAAAGAATGTTTGTCAATCCTTCCGTAAAACCAGGGGAAGCGCTACCCGCTGGCAATGGGTACGATCCCCTGATCCAACTTCTGGAAGATGTGCAGATTTCTGGGAAACCCAAAACGGGTGAGATCCCCTGGCCGGATGGCCGTACGTATACCGCTTCCCTCGCTCCCATGGAGAATGGAGGCTGCCTCGCCCTGGTATATGCTGCCATGAAATCCCATACTGAACCTTTTGCATCCTGAGATGCTGTAGGAGAGAAAAATGTTCAAAAAAATATTTCCATCCATCGAAGGCATGAACAACCAGTCCTCACGGGACCCCGGATACATCAACGCGCAACGCGCCTTTTGGGTGGCGATCATTTTCACGATGGTTGCCGTAATCTCATTTGGTGTGGGGATATACCTGGCTATAACGAATCCTTGTTGGCAGGTTTTCTTGATCCTGGTCATTGCCGGTTTTTCGGTCGTGTTTGATACCCTGGCGGTTGTCCTGATCAGGCGCGGCCGGACAGGAACAGCCTTGAAACTCCTGTACGGATCCTTTCTTGTTGTACTCCCGGCGAATAATCTTTTGGTGCCGGGCGTCGGTTCCATCCTGGCTACCATGACGATGGTTGTTGGTTTCGTAAACGTTTTCCTGTTGTTCCCCCGAGCCTGGAGGAAATTCACTCCGATTGGTCCAATCGCCGCCGCCCTTTTTATCCTCTTGGTAGAGTATCTAAATCCTTCGTTTCGATACAGTGTAGGAACTCTCCCCACAGCCGACTTCTTTGGGCCGTTTATCCTGGCATTTCTGGTCATCAGTATATTAATTCTGATCATTCGCCAGGCCATTATCGGTAACATCCGCAACAAACTATCCACCTCATTTATGTTCCTTGCCATAGCTTCAGTAATCGCCGCGGCCTACCCGGCAAACCGATCATTGGTCACCAGCCTGAACACCATTATCGGTAACAACTTGACCGAACTTGCCGGCGCACGATCTGTTGATATTAGCCGGACAATAGACAGCGAATTCAAGGCTTTACAGGTGCTGGCCTTGAACAAGGTTGTGCAGGATGCTGCCGCGGCCGCCAGTGGGGCTACGCCACTCAGCCAGGCGGATATTGATCGACTCGACCAGCAATGGCGGGCGGCGGACGAGGCCAATAACGATGCCGACCCGTTGGTGGCTGGTGTGCTCAATAATTCAGTCGCCTCTGAACTACGCGAGTTCCGGGCACAATTCCCGCAGCAGGTTGAGCTATTCCTCACCGGTATACAGGGGGTCAGCATTGCCTCGACCAACCGTACTTCCGACTACCTGCAGTCGGATGAAGAGTGGTGGCAAACAGCGTACCGGGATGGTTTATACATCGGCCAACCAGAGTATGACGAGAGCAGCAAGACGATCGCCATGAACATGGCAGTCGCGGTCCGGCAGAACGGGAAAATCGTGGGCGTCTTGCGCACTACAGTCAACTTCACTGCCCTGACCGAAACTCTTGCCGCAGGCCTATTCGGGGGAACCGGTCGTACGAATATTTACCTTCCTGATGGTAGTGAACTCAAGCTGAATGCCACGGGTGACGGGTCTTATGATCTTGTTCAGCAGGAGGCACCACCTGAATATCAAACCTTGGACCAGTCAACGCAAAATTATCAGATAATCACGATTAACGGGATTCCTACACTTGTCAGCAATGCCCGCATGGCAATGCCTGGGAATAAAGGCGAAGATGCAGAAATTATCTACAATCTCAACTGGCGCGTGGTGACTCTTCAGGATCAGGCGGAAGCCCATCAACCAATAAATATACAGACACGCAATATTACCATTTTAGCCATCGTTATCATCGCGATAGGAGCTTTCTCAGGACGTTATCTGGCCAACGTGATCTCGCGTCCCATTATCCATCTCAATACCATTGCTGGAAAAGTTTCATCTGGCGACCTGACCGCCCAGGCGAAGGTGGAAACCCGTGATGAAGTTGGTGCGCTGGCAGCGACCTTCAACAACATGGTAACTCAGCTTCGTGAACTGATCGGCACCCTGGAGCAACGTGTGGCCGACCGTACCGCCGCCCTCGATGCCCGCACGAAAGCGCTGGCCATCTCAACCGAAGTCAGCCGCCGCCTTTCGACCATCCTTGATCGTGACAGGCTGGTCAAAGAGGTGGTGGAGCAGTTGGTGACGGCCTTCGGTTACTACTATGCCCACATCTACCTGTTCGACCAAGATAAAGATACCCTGCTGATGGTGGGCGGTACTGGCGAGGCCGGGCAAACCATGCTGGCACGCGGTCACAGCCTGCCGAAAGGCAAGGGCCTGGTAGGCCGCGCCGCGGAGACCAATGCCGTCGTGCTCGTCCCGGACACATCAAAAGAGGAAGGCTGGCTGCCTAACGAATTGCTGCCCGATACCCGTTCCGAGATCGCCGTTCCGATTTCATCGGGTGAGGAAGTGCTGGGCGTGTTCGATGTGCAGCACAACATCGTCAACGGCCTGACAGAGCAGGATGCCGATCTGCTGCAATCCATCGCCAACCAGGTGGCCATCGCCCTGCAGAACGCCAACGTGTACATCGAAGCCCAGCGGCGGGCCGAGCGCGAGGCGCTCCTGGGCAGCATCGGCCAGAAGATCCAGAGCACAGCCACTATCGAAGAGGCTTTGCGGGTTGCAGCTCGAGAACTGGGTCACGCCCTGGGCGAACGACAAACGCTAGTGACGCTTGAACCGACCGCGTTACTCAAGAACCAAAATCCGGTTGTTGCCGAATAAGCGAAGGATAAGATAGGAGAAAAAGCATGAACTCCAAGAATGAATTCCTAATAACATCTCAAATACAAGAACGCTTGCCACAGCGGTTGTTCAAATTTCTCTTCAGTGCGCACCCATCTATTTCGGATGTTGTGGAACGCAGAAAAGCACAACTATCGGCTATCCTGGCTTTTGCACTTACATGCACGAACATTATTGCCCTAGTTTTTATCGGAAGGCAATCCATTGATGCGACTTTCTATATCCAAGCCAGCCTAACCGTTGTTACATTTACTGCTTACCTGCTAAGCAGATTTCCTCGTTTCGTTTGGGGTAGCATCCTTCTGATTTCATCTCTATCACTTTCGGGATTTGCTAATGTGCTATCAGGTTCAAGCGATCCCACCAACGCACTCTATGTAACAATTCCTGTTTCCTTTGCGATTGGGAGTGCATTGCTGCCAGTGTGGGGTAACGTGATACAGTACATTGCCAGCAATGTTGGCGTGATGGTATTACCGGTTGTGTATCCCAGCTACCCGTTCAGCGAGGCAGGATCAGATCTATCGCTCATTTTCACCATC